>CAMGSK010000117.1 GCA_946061795.1 uncultured Elusimicrobium sp. | reverse complement strand
TGTTTTTTTTTTTTGATAAATTTTGTTTATGAACAAAATTTATCAAAAACCCTTCCCCGGCGAAAAAAACGCCGGATTTACGCTGATAGAGTTGCTGGTGGTGGTGCTAATCATCGGCATTCTTTCAGCTATTGCTCTTCCTCAGTATAGAACGACGGTGTTGAAGGCCCGGTTTAAACAAATGACGGCGGTGGCGATTCCCGTTCATGAGGCATTAAAATTGGCCCATTTGGAAAAGGGAGAGTGGCCTGTGAGTTTTGACGAATTGGCTGTTTCTTTGCCTGCTCCCTTGAAAAAAGAGAGTTCCGCAGGAGGGGACAAATGGAACTACAAGTGGGGATATTGCGCCTTGCGGTCTTCTTCGCTTGGCAATATCCAGTGCCAGATGAGCGTGGGAAAAGAACATATAGGAATGGAAATATTTGCTGACGGACTTAAATACTGCTTCGTTTCCTCTTCTTTTGCGGACGGGCATAAAGTATGCCGGGCGGAAACCGGAAACGTTTCCTCCTCTCCAGGCGCCACTTCTTCCTCTTATTATAAATATTGAGAACGGAATATTTACCCCGGTTTTTCCGGGGCTTTTTTATGCCCGTGCAATGCGCGGGGAGTTAAAAATTGGTATCATATATCTATATTGTATTTTGGAGACCCCACATATGGCTAAAAACGACCTGACTACCAGGAACCTGATGTTGGACAGTTTGAAGCAGTACGCCAAGAACAGGATTTCCCATGAGTTCATCCGCGAACATGACGCGAAGAACGAAATCCCCTTAGAAATTTTGAAAGAGATGTACGACCACGATACGTTGGGTGTGCATCTTTTGCTTATTCCGGAAGAGTACGGCGGCCTCGGCGGCCAAACCACCGAGATTTACCGCGTGTGCGAACAATTGGCCCGCATTGACCTGGGCATCGCCACGGGCGTGTTCGCCACGTTCTTGGGCAGCGACCCGATTAACGTAGGCGGTACCCCGGAACAAAAAGCCAAATGGTTCCAGAAAATTGCGCATGAAAACAAGCTGGTCGCTTACGGCGCGACGGAAGCCGACGCCGGGTCCGACTTGGTGTCTTTGCGCACCCGCGCAGACCGGGTGGAAAAGGACGGCAAAATCGTCGGCTACAAAATTACCGGCAGCAAGATGTGGATTTCCAACGGCGGCGTGGCCGACATTTACACTGTGCTCGCGCTGGCTCCGGGCGGCCCGAGCTGGTTCATCGTGGAAAAAGGCACCCCCGGCTTTACGCAGGACGCGCACGAAGACAAACACGGCATCCGTCTTTCCAATACCGCCGGTTTGGCTTTTGACGAAGTATATGTCCCTGCGGAGAATTTAATCGGGCTGGAAGAAGGCAAAGGTTTCTTGCAGGCGCAGGCCGTGTTCGGCTATACGCGTCTTATGGTGGCCGCGTTCGGTTTGGGCGGCGGCGAAGAAGCGGTGGAAACCGCTTTGATGTACGCCCAGCAGCGCATACAGGCCGGCGGTCCGCTGGCCCAAAAGCAAGGCTTTATGCTCAAGCTTATCACCCCGCATTACGTGCGCTTTGAAGCGGCCCGCGCTTATATTGACTGGACGGCCAAACAGCTGGAAGTCAACAATCACGGCCTGGCTACGGAAGGCGCCATCGCCAAACTGTACGCCACCGAATCGGGCAATAAAGCGGCCGAAGACGCCATCCAGGCCATGGGCGGTTTCGGCTACACCAAAGAATTTGCGGTGGAAAAAATCAAACGCGACGTCAAAATCACCTGCATTTACGAAGGCACCAGCGAAGTGTTGGAAATGACCATTTTCCGCGGACGCTGGCAGGAACATCTCAAGACGCGCGGTCAATATTACATCAAACAGGCGGAAGAATTTGAAGCTATTCACGCCCAGCACCCCGATGTGGGAGCCGACAGCGTGGCCCTGGGCTTCCGCGCGCTGGCCCGTGTACTGGAAGACTGCCGCGCGCAGAAACTGACCCGCCACCAATATATTACCTTTATGTTGGGCGACCTGATCAGCGAGGCCGAAGTGGCCGCCGTGTTTGCGCGCCAATGCGCCGAAGGCAAGGTGACCGAAGGCAGCCGCTTTGATTTGAACACGCTCAAAATCATGTCCCGCGTCAATGCGCGTCTGAGCGCGTTTAAAGTGGCCACGGAAGGAATGAAACTCATTCTGGGCGTGGGAGCCGCTTCCGCCCAGGACTTGTCCGCCGGGGTGAATCTGGTGGGCATTGAAGAGAAGATGACGGGCTTGATTGACGATGAAGACCTCGTCTCGGCCAAACTCAGAGAAACTTTTAAAGCATAAGGAATCCCCATGAACATTATCGTATGCATTAAACAAGTACCCGATTCCACCCAAGTTAAGGTGGATCCGAAAACCGGCACTTTGATTCGCGCCGGCGTGCCCAGCATTTTGAACCCTTACGACCACTACGCGCTGGAAAAAGCCTTGGCCATTAAAGCCAAAACGGGCGCAAAAGTGACCGTGCTTTCCATGGGCCCCAATCAGGCCGTGGCCGTCTTGCGTCTGGCTTTGGCCTTGGGCGCGGACGAAGGCGTGCTGCTTTCCGACCGCGCTTTTGCCGGTTCGGACACGTGGGCCACTTCTTACGCGCTGGCGACGGCGGTCAAAAAAATCGGCCAGTACGATTTGATTCTGTGCGGCCAAATGGCTATTGACGGAGACACCGCCCAGACCGGTCCCGGCATCGCCTACCATTTGGGCATTTCCCAAATTACGTTCTGCGACAGCGTGGACAGCGACGGCTCCCGCGCCGTGGTGAAAAAACTTATTGAAGGCGGCCACCAAATTATGGAGGCGGACCTGCCTGTGTTGATCACCATGACCATGCCTGTGGATTACGTGGCCAAATATCCGTCTTTCATGGCCGCCCATAAGGCCCAAGACAAACAAATTTCCGTCTGGACGGCGGCGGATGTAGGCGCGGACCCGCACAAGTTGGGTTTGGAAGGTTCGCCCACCCGCGTATCGCGCATTTTCCCGCCGGCCGCGCGCCAGAAAGGCGAGATGATTACTGGCTCCGCCGAAGAAATGGCGGCGAAGTTTATTGAAATTTTGAAAAAGGAGAGTTTCGTCAAATGATTCAGGTTGCTTCTAACTGCGTAGGCTGCGGCAAGTGCGTCGGCACGTGCCCTTTCGGAGCTCTTTCCTTGGTTAACCGCAAAGCGGTGCCCAACGCCAGCTGCACCATGTGCGGTGCGTGCGTGAGCGTGTGCCCGGTGAAAGCTTTATCTCTGCCCGCCTCCGGCGCGGCCAAAAAAGATTTGTCCGCCTATAAAGGCGTGTGGGCTTTTATTGAGATTTCCGATGACGGCAAAACCCAAAAAGTCCGCCCCGTGGGCTTTGAGCTTTTGAGCAAAGGCCGCGAACTGGCCGACCAGCTGGGCGAAGAACTCTGCGCCGTGGTCATCGGCCAGAACGTGGAAGCGTACTTTGCGGAACTGTCCTCTTACGGCGCGGATAAAATTTACGCCGTCAGCGGCCCCGCATACCGCGACTACAACACCGCCGCATACGCCAATGCCATGGTGACGTTGATTAAGAAATATCAGCCCAGCGTGGTGCTGTATCCTTCTACTTATATTGGCCGTGATTTGTCCCCGCGCATTTCTTCCGAATTGTTCGTCGGTTTAACCGCCGACTGCACGGGTTTGTCCATCGCCGACGGTTTGCTGATTCAGACCCGTCCGGCTTTCGGCGGCAACATTATGGCCGACATTAAATGTCCCGACTACCGCCCGCAAATGTCCACCGTGCGCCCCAACGTGTTCAAAAAAGTCGTCACGCGGCCGGGCAGCATGGCGCAAATTGTGAACGAGCCTGTTGCCGTCCCCGCTTCCGCGGGCAAGGTGCGCATTATCAGCAAACATTTTGACGAAACGTCTGCTCAGGACAAGCTGGACGAGGCCGAAGTGGTCATCGCCGGCGGCCGCGGTATGAAAGACGCCGCGGGATTTGCCCTGCTGGACGATTTGGCCGGAGAATTGGGCGGCGCAGTAGGCGCTTCCCGCGCGGCCATTGATTTGGGCTTGAAACCCAAAGAAAAACAGGTTGGCCAGTCCGGCGTGACAGTGGCGGCCAAGCTTTACGTCGCGTGCGGCATTTCCGGCGCGGTGCAGCATATCGTGGGTATGGAGCACAGCGACGTTATTATCGCCGTCAACAAAGACGCCAACGCCCCTATCTTCAACGTATGCAAATACGGCTTTGTGGGCGACGCGCGCCAGCTGATGCCCAAAGTGGTGGAAGCGGTCAAAAAAGCCAAAAACAAATAAAGCCTTTTTGACGAAAACAAATATCCCCCGGCTACGTCGGGGGATTTTTATTGGATGTGTTTTCTGGGAGCGGTAAATAATTATATAGGGGCTTTGCCCCATGCCCCACTTACTTTTTGACATTGCACAAAAAGTAATCAAAAAAGCTAGTCAGCCGGAAAATA
>CAMGSK010000116.1 GCA_946061795.1 uncultured Elusimicrobium sp. | reverse complement strand
TGATAAAGCAACTCCACTGTCTGCCCCAGCTGGCTTTTTACCAGTAGCAGAAAGGTGTGATAATCCAATAGACTCATGAAGGGTTTTTGATAAATTTTGTTCATACGCAAAATTTATCAAAAAAAAAAAATGCGTCAAGACGCTGCCAAAATACCGCTGATGAACACGAGAAAAGACAAGACGTCCGTCTTTGTATCCGTTTTGTAAATAACAAAAAACGGGACGGAACAAGAAACCTCGTTCCGCCCGCGTCAATCGTTGTATTTCCGGAAAGGAAAACTATCCCCAAAGGGAAATTTTCGTCACTTTGTCCATGCGGCGCACTTTCGGTTCGCCCACCAGCTCTTGAATATAAGCTTCGCCCACGAAGATTTTGGTGCCGGGCAGCAGGTGTCCGCCCACCACTTTGTATTCTTTGTTGGCAAACATCACGTGCGCGTGCACGCAGGGACGGTTGTCCTGAATGCTGATGTTTCCCGTCAGGTTCACAATTTCCATCGGTTCGGAAAACACTTGTTTGTCGTATTTCTTTTTGGCCTGGTCAAACACGCTCAGCGTGGCGCTTTCCACCGCGCCGATGACGTTGACGATGCCGCATTTGACCTGATTGTCGTGGCAGAAATCCGCCAGAGACTCCAACAAATCCTTGCCTTTGGGCAATCTGAATATATAGGTTCTTCCGGTTAAGTAGGGTTTTTCTTCAGCCATGTTATTTTCTCCTTAAATAGTTTACTGCCAGCCGGACTGTCTGCGCCGCGCCAGATATTCTCTGACGGCGCGCAGCTGGCCGGGGCCGTCCATTTGCGCTTCTTCATACACTTTGTCTGCGCTGCCGCTGCCCAAAAACGCGCCGCTTTTATGGGGCCACAGGGCGCATTCGCGGCCCGCGTCGCTGTGAAGCCAGCAGTCCAGCGTGGGCAACGTAAAATCCGTAATACCCGTCGCGATTTGTTTCCATGCGGGAGGAACCAGCTTGTTTTGCTCTTCTTTGGACAGCTGTTCAAAAAGTTCCCGGCTGGTCACGTAAATGACCGCCACGTTCAGTTTTTCTTTTTTAAGCTGCGGCAATACTTTTTCCACAAAAATCCGTCCCGCACCCGCGCCTTGCACAAAAATTACACCTTCGGGCTCGCCTTGCGGTTTCATCAAATAATACACGCCGTTCACCGCTTTGGAAGCGGCCTCCAGCCCCGCCTGCCCGCGGTCAAACAAAGCGGCGGAAGGCCGGATGACAAACGGACTGAGCACCGCCGGGCGCAAACGAAACGCATGCGTGACCAGCGGCCAAATTTCATCCACTTCCAGCGGCGTCAGCGTAATGCACTGCCCTTTGGGGAAATTGTCCTGCACCAGCTGCAAAGCCTGCGGGTCGGCGTGCGTGGGGCCGTCTTCGCCGGTGGGGAGCCCCGCATGGCCGTTAAAAAGCACCAGCGTGTTGGGCTTGCCGCCGGCTTCGCGCGCGGCTTGATATCCGATGGCGTGCAGACGCGCCGCCACGTGTGCAAAGGCCAAAAACGCCGCGTAAGAAGACGAAACGCCGACGTGCATGCCGAAAGAAGACACACCGCTGCACACGCCGGCCATGCCGTCCTCGCAAATGCCGCCTACGGACATGCGGCGGCTGAGCGGATTGCTGACCGCGTTGAAAAATCCTTTCGGAAAGTCCTTGGAAATATTGCCCGCGTTGGTGGAACCGTATAAATCCGCCGACCCCGTCAGCACGCAGCCGTCCGTGTGCTTGTTCAGATAGGCCAGCACGTCGCCCAACACCCCGCGCGTGGTATATTTTTCTCCCGAAGTGAATTGAAATTCCGCCGGGACTTCTTCTGGCTTGAACGCGGTATAAATTTTTTCCACGTCGCCCAGCCCGTCGCGTTTGCGTCTGCCGCAAGAGCGCAGAGCTTGCGCTCTTTCCGCCACGCGCGCGGCGGCAAAAGCGGCCGTTTCGGCTTCTTTGTCCAAAGCGCGGCGAATGCAAAGCAATACGTCCCAATAATTTTTCTCAATATTTTCCGGCGTTTTTTCTCCTTCAAAACGCGGGACCCGCACGTCAAATACCCGTTCAAATTCTTCCAGAGCGGCGTAAAACGCCTCGGAACAAAATTTATGTCCGGAGCCGTGCGAAGCCCGGCCTTCCACGCCGTAATGCCAGCCTTTCACGGTGCGATAGACAACGGCGGTCGGCTGGTGGTTGTCAAACGAACGGGCCAATTTTTGCGCGGCGAAAATCTGCTCAAAATCATGTCCGTCCGGCACGTACACCACGTTAAAATCATGAATGCGGAAAAGCTCCACCGGCGTCCATTGTACGTAATCGCCGGGATGTTGGCCGTCGTTGGTCACGCGGTCGCTCTCTATGGACGCTTCGTTCCAGTCCACGTGAAACACCGCATTTTTCAGCTGCGCCGTGGAAGCGCAGGCCAACGCCTCGCTCACGCGTCCGGCGGTCAAGCCGCCTTCCCCTTCCAAAATATTCACGACGGGGCAGTTCTCCCCGTATGCGTCCGCCGCCGCCAAAGCCAGCCCCACTGCGCTGGCGTCGCCTACGCCGCTAGCTCCGGTGGAGGTGCGCACAAAAGGCACCAACGGTTCCGGATGTCCGCCCAACGCTTTAACGTCAAAACGTTTGAAAAGCGGCGTTCCCTGCGCTTTGTTGTGGCGGAACCCCAGCAAATCTTCCAACCGCAGCTGGTCTTTGGTTTCTTTGGCCAAGAGTTCGGGCCGGGCGATGCGCACGCATTCGTTGCGCAAAGCCCACATGGCGTAAAGTCCCAGGGCTTTGTGTCCGGCGGCGTAAGACAAAATATCCGCGTCGTTGCGGTGCGGCGCGGCCAGCTCATAAGCCATTTGGCCGTACAGCAAAGACCCCACAATCCTGCCGGAGGAAATACTTCCGCCCGGGTGACCGGAATTCGGCACAAAATTATATAAAACCGCCACCAACGCGCGGTACGCCGCGTCCAGCTTTTCCAACCGGGCTTTGTCTTGGGCGGAAAGAACGCCGCCCTCTTTTTTCAAAAAATCCGTCACGTCCGCATAGGCGGAACGCTTTTCAGCCGTTTCATTTGTCGTCATGAGTTCCTCTTTCTTCCCCTACGCCGTTTTCCAATACGGCGCAGAGCAAATTTATCGTCGCTTCAATATCGTTTTTATCCGTCACTTCCACATTGGAATGGATGTTGCGGGTGGGAATAGAAACCGCACACGCCGCCATCCCGGTGCGGGAGCGGTGCAGGGCGCCGGCGTCATTGCCTCCGCGGGGGGCGATGCGCATTTGCCAAGGTATGTTTTTCCTGCGGCATAAATCCGTCAGCCCGTCCAACAGCCATTTGGGGGTAATGGTACAGGCGTCCATCGCGCTGATGGCCGTTCCTCTTCCCAAACAAACCAGATAATCCTGAGGGCGGCAAAGCGGGATGTCGGCCGAGCCCGTCGCGTCCACGGCCAAAGCCAAGTCCGCTTCCAGCCCGAAAGCCGCCGTCCCCGCGCCGCGCAGGCCCACTTCTTCCTGTACGGAAAAAACCACATGTACGTTATAAAAAGGTTTTTGTACCCGTTTAAGCGCTTCCAATATGCAAAAACAACCCACCCGGTCGTCAAAAGCCTTGGAGCATAAACGTCCGTCCCCAAATTCCGTAAAATCCCGCTCCAGTGTGACAAAATCCCCCACCGCCACGCGTTCGGCGGCTTGTGCGCCGTTGAGGCCCACGTCAATAAACAACTCTTGCATGGGCACGGCTTTGCCGCGTTCGGCTTCCTGGGTAATATGGGCCGGTTTGGTGCCGATGACGCCCGGCAGTTCTCCCCCGGCCGTATGCACGCGCACCCGCTGCGCAAGCAGCGTGCGGGGGTCAAGCCCCCCGACGGGAACAAAATACAAAAATCCTTCGGGAGAAATATAATTGACCATCAGGCCCACTTCGTCCATATGGGCGCACAGAATCAGTGTTTTATCCGAAGTTCCGGGGAAAAAAGCCAGCAAATTGCCCAGTGCGTCCGTGCGGACGTTTTGGGCCGAAGGAGGAAGAAACTCTTTTATCCGAGTGCGCACGGCGTCTTCCCGGCCGGCCGTGCCTCCAAGCTGCGTCAATATTTTCAAAACGGAAAAATCCATACGACTCCCTATATATAAGCGCAAAAGGTCTATACATTATACTCTCAAACGTTTTTTTTTGCAAATTTTATCACTTGCTCGCGGCGCCCCCTGCGCGCAAAGCGCGGAAAAATTGTAAAATAAATTGGAAAGATATATTTTTTCAGGAGGCTGTTCATGACCGTTTCTTACAAAGAACTGGGTTTGGTCAACACCAAACAAATGTTCAAAGACGCCATGGAAGGCGGCTACGCCATTCCGGCTTACAACTTCAACAACATGGAACAATTGCAGGCCATCGTCACCGCCTGCGTGCAGACCGGATCCCCGGTAATTTTGCAAGTGTCCAGCGGCGCGCGCAAATACGCCAACGCCACGCTGTTGCGCTGGATGG
>CAMGSK010000115.1 GCA_946061795.1 uncultured Elusimicrobium sp. | reverse complement strand
GCTCCGGGGATGTTTTCGTTTTAAAACAACTTATTTGCTTTTTACGTGTTTGACCGGCTCTCCGTAGTAAGCTTTCAAATACAACTCTTTGATTTCGCTCACGAGCGGATAGCGGGCGTTGCCGCCGGTGCATTGGTCGTCAAAAGCAAGCTCGGACAATTTGTCCAAATTATCCAAGAATTCTTTTTCCTGAATTCCGTATTCCTTGAGGGATTTGGGGATGTTCAGTTCATCCTTGAGCTGTTGGATCATGTCAATGAGCTTCTGCACTTTGGCGTCCTTGTTGTCGCCCATGTTGTTGTGGGGCAGCAAGAAGTCCACGATTTTGGCGTAGCGGCCCTTAACGAACGGGTATTTGTACTGAGGGTACAAGCCCTGTTTGGTCGGTTTGTCCGTGGCGTTGAACTCAATGACGTAGGTCAGCAGCATGGCGTTGGCCAAACCGTGCGGTACATGGTACATGGCGCCCAGTTTGTGCGCCATGGAGTGGCACAGGCCCAGGAAGGCGTTGGCAAACGCCATACCGGCGATGGTGGCCGCATAGTGCATTTTTTCGCGGGCGTTGATGTCCTGCGCGCCTTTGTCGTAAGAGCTCTTTAAGTATTTAAACACCAGACGCATGGCTTCCAAAGCCTGTCCTTCCGTGAAGTTGGTGGAGAACACGGAGGTGTAGGCTTCGATGGCGTGAGTCAATACGTCCAGACCGGACCAGGCGGTCAGCGTTTTGGGCATGCCGAGCACGAATTCGGGATCAATGATGGCCATATCCGGGGTTAAAGCATAATCGGTAATGGCGTATTTGGTGCCCGTTTTCTCATCCGTAATAATGGTGAACGGCGTGACTTCGGAGCCGGTGCCGGAAGTGGTCGGGATAGCGACCATGGTGGCTTTTTTGCCCAGCGGGGGCGCCGCGTAAATGCGTTTGCGGATATCCATAAAGCGCATGGCGATGTCTTCAAAGCTGGTGTTGGGGTTTTCATACATCAGCCACACCATTTTGGCTTCGTCCATGGCAGATCCTCCGCCCAGACCGATAATCACGTCCGGCTGCCAGAAATTGGCGATGCGCAGCGCTTCGGACACGTTTTCAATGTTCGGGTCGGGGATGACGTTGGAGAACACGCGGAATTTGATGCCGATGTTTTCCAGCACGTCGGCCACTTTGCGCACGTGTCCCAACTGCTCCATGGTTTTATCCGTAATGATATAGGCGCGTTGTTTGCCGGCCAACTCGGCCAACGCCTGTTCCAGCGCGCCGCGTTTGAAGTAAATTTTGGAAGGCACTTTGTACCAATACATATTTTCGCGGCGTTCCGCGACGGATTTGACGTTCATAAGATGTTTCACCCCGATGTTTTCGCTGACGGAGTTTCCGCCCCAAGAGCCGCAGCCCAGCGTGAGCGACGGCGCAAGTTTGAAGTTATATACGTCGCCGATAGCGCCCTGAGAAGAAGGCATGTTGATTAAGGTGCGGGCGGTGGGCATGTCTTTGAAGATATCAATGTGTTCTTCGTTGGCTTCATCGGTGTAAAGCACGGAAGTGTGTCCGGCGCCGCCGTACAAAATCAGGTCGCGCGCCAGTTCCACCGCGTGGTCAAAGTTTTCGGCGCGATAGAAAGCCAACACAGGAGAGAGTTTCTCGCGGGCGAAGGGTTCTTCGTCGCTGACTTTGGTCGCTTCGGCGATGAGGATTTTGGTGTCGGCCGGCACTTTGATACCTGCCATTTCGGCGATGGTTTCCGCGCTTTGTCCGGCGATGGCGGAATTGAGTTTGCCGTCTTTGACGATGGTGTCGGCCAGTTTCTTGCGGTCTTTGCCCGTGACGAAATGGCATCCGCGGTCAATAAATTCTTGTTTTACTTTGTCGTAAACGGAATCTTCTACGATGACGGACTGTTCGCTGGCGCAAATGGTGCCGTTGTCAAAGGTTTTGCTCATGATGATGGAGCTGACGGCCATTTTAATATCGGCCGTTTCATCGATGACGACGGGGGTGTTGCCCGCGCCTACGCCCAAGGCCGGTTTGCCGGAGGAGTAGGCTGCTTTCACCATGCCCGGGCCGCCGGTGGCCAAAATCAGGTTGATGTCTTTGTGATGCATCAGCGCGTTGGAGAGCGGCATAGTCGGGTTGTCAATCCAGCCGATAATGCCTTCCGGCGCGCCGGCTTCCACCGCGGCGTTCAAAACGATCCGGGCCGCTTCAATGGTGCATTCTTTGGCGCGCGGATGCGGGGAGAAAATAATGCCGTTGCGGGTTTTCAAAGCCAGCAAGCTTTTGAAAATGGCCGTAGAGGTCGGGTTGGTGGTCGGAATAACGCCGGCTACCAGACCGATAGGTTCGGCCACTTGGCGGTATCCGAAAGAGTCGTCGTCGGAAAGGACGCCGCAGGTTTTGGTGTCTTTATATTGGTTGTAAATATATTCGGAAGCGAATTGGTTTTTGATTACCTTGTCTTCCATTACGCCCATGCGGGTTTCCGCCACGGCCATTTTGGCCAGGGGAATGCGGTGCTGGGCCGCGGCGATAGCCGCCGCGCGGAAAATTTTATCTACCTGCTCCTGCGTGTAAGTGGCATATACGCGCTGGGCTTTTTTCACTTTGGCGACGATTTGGTCCAGATGGGCCAATTCTTCGGGGGTGGCGACGGCCGGAGCCGGGGTTTTTTTCTTGTCCGCCATGCTGTTTCTCCTTGTATAAAATCCACCGGGGAGACCCGGTGTGGATATTTTTATATCTATATGTTATCTTTTTGCGAAATATCTGTCAATTGTCTCCTTAATGAACAAAAACGGAAAACTTGACAATTTAAAAGTTTTAACGTACCATGTAGATATTACAATATCCAGCGGGAGAAACTTTTATGGGCATTTTCGGGAAGCGCAAATCCGTCAGCGTGCAAACCATACGCCGTTTGCCTCAATATTTGCGCGTATTGTGTGATTTGCACGGCTACGGACGGGAGTTGGTGTCCTCTACGGATTTGGCCGAAGAGACGCGTCTGCCGCCCATTGTCATCAAAAAAGATTTGCAGGCCATAGGGGCCCCCAGCAAACTCCGCTCCGGATTTAAAGTCAAAGGCACCATGGAAGCTATTGAAAATTTCTTGGGCTGGGACAATTTAAACCGCGCGTTTTTGGTGGGGGCGGGCCATTTGGGGGCCGCGCTGCTGGGCTTTTCCGGCTTTAAAAATCACGGGCTGGAATTGGTGGCTGCGTTTGATACGCACCCGGAGCGCGTAGGGGAAGAAATCAACGGCGTGCGCGTTTGGCACACCGCGCAGCTGAAAGGAGTGATTGAAGAAAAGAATTTAAAAATCGCGGTGCTTACCGTGCCCGGCCCCGCGGCGCAGGGCATTACGGACACACTGGTGGCCTGCGGCATTAAAGCGATATGGAATTTTGCTCCCGTCAAACTTTCGGTCCCTGCGGACGTGGTGGTGCAGCAGGAGGATATCGCTTCCGGGCTGGCCGAGCTTTGCGCCCGTTTGAAAAAAAGTTGACCGTTTTTAAGGAAAAAGGAAAACCCGCGCATGAGAAGGTTCAGCGCGGGTTTTTGCATGCGGCGGCCGAAATTCCCCGGACGAAGGCCCCGGGGTTGTCAGACACGTAAACATACAATCCCTTGTGCTGCTATAATGCCGGACGCCTGCCTGTGTGGAGGTTGTTGTGCTTTTCTATTGACGGATTCCTTGACTCGTTTTTTTTTTTTGATACCCTGTACATGGAAAAAAAGAAAAGACGTTTGGTGTCTTTTTGGACGAAAAGAACGGGTGCACGGAGGAAACAATGAGCAAGGGGTTCACTTTGATAGAGCTGTTGGTCGTGGTGTTGATTATCGGCATTTTGTCGGCCGTTGCGCTGCCGCAATATGAAATGGCGGTGGAAAAAGCGCGCTTTACGCAGGCCCTGACCGCACAGAAAGCGTTGGTTGATGCGGAACAAATTTATTATATGGCAAACGGAAATTATACCAGCAATTTGGGGGACTTGGACATTTCTTTCCCCGGAAATGCGCTGAAAGATTTTAGTCTGCTGATTCATACTTCTCCCAATTTGCACATTCAAATGCAGCGCAATAAACAGATAGGCGGACATACGATCTGGGCAACGGCGTATTTGCTGGATGCCAATCGTCCCGAAACCGGCTGTACGCTGAGTTCGTCGGTTCCTTCTTCTTCCAAAGCCCGGCGGCTTTGTAAACTTGTTTCCGGAGAGCAGACTCCTCAGACCTTGGAACCGGGTTATGACACGTATCTTTTGCACGGATGACAACACCCCGTTGTCTGCGGAGGAAAGGAGCGGGAGAACTGAAGGTGGACGCAAATGAAAATTTCGTGGCGAAGCAGAAATTTTTTGCTGACCGGCCAGAGCGAATAATAGGGAATGTTTCGTTCAAAAACGGCTTCTGCTTTTAAATGTGCGATACATAAAATCAAAATCCCCGGACTCAATGTCCGGGGATTTTGAGATATGAAATCTTCAACCCACAA
>CAMGSK010000114.1 GCA_946061795.1 uncultured Elusimicrobium sp. | reverse complement strand
CACCGTTTGCTGCGCTTGAAGACGGGCCGCATCGGCCGTCAGCGGAGCGTCCCCCAGCAAAATCTCTTGAGGAGGATCCGACGGAGAAGGCAGCCGTCTCGGCACGGGCACCGCCGGAGGCTGGGGTTCATAACGTACGGGAACGGAATTAAAGGTGCTTGCGGACGGGGTCTCTTCCGCCTCTTGCGCCGCTCGGCGTTCATAAGCCTGCCAGGCGCGCAGGCCGGCCATAAAGGCCAGCCCGCACACCATAACGGCGATAAAAAAGCGGCTGAGTTTAGACATGCGTTAATTGTCCACGCTGATCAGTTCCACGTCAAACACCAAAACGGAATTGGCGGGAATGACGCCCACCGGCCGGTTGCCGTAAGCGGTATCTGCAGGACAGACCACAACGGCTTTGGAAGCCGGACGCATCTGCTGCAACGCTTTGGTCCAGCAAGGCACCACGCCGGCCAAACTGGCGGAAAGCGGCTGTTTGCGGTCATAAGAACTGTCAAATTTAGTCCCGTCAATCAATTTCCCTTCATAATTGACCGTCACCTGTCCGTCGGCCTTCGGCGTGCGGCCTTTGCCTTTTTTGATCAGCTTAATCATGGCGCCGTTGTCCAACACTTTGACGCCTTTTTCTTTGGAAAAATTTTCCAAATATTCTTTTTGTTCTTCTTCGCGTTTTTGGCTGATGATTTGCGCGTCTTTCTGGTACTTCTCCACAATTTGGGGTTTATACGCGTCCAAATCCGTCTGAGAAGCTTTGTTTAACAAGCTGTCGCGCATTCCCTGGGACAAAGCCTTGTAATCGTCTTCATTGTCCAACACCAGCTGGCGTTTCAAATTGTCGCCCAGCAAAAAGCCCAAAGAATACAACATTTTATTGCGTTCGGCCGGATCTTCCTGCACCTCGGCGGTTTGCGCCGCCTGCGGTTGTTCGGCGGGCTGCGCCGCCTCCTGCGCGGCCGCAGGCCACGCCAGCGTGAAAGCCAAAACTAAAAACAAGTATTTTTTCATACAGTCATCCCCTTATTTGGTTTTTAAATAATCCGTCAAGCGTTTTACAATTTCCGCAGAGGCTTTGTCTCCCACGCCTTCCATGCTTTTGCGCAGAGAGTCGGCCCGGCGGCCCGTGCCCGCGCGGTCATAGACGTTAAAACGGGCAAAAGTCGTGCCCGCCTGCAAGTCCCGCAGACTGACGGCGGCGCTGGTGGCGGCCCATTCCAAGCCTTTCAAGCGTTCCGAGCCGTATCCGTCCACCTGCGCGTCGGCTTCTACGGCCAAAATGGCGGAAGAATCTTCCGGCCCCGTCACGCTCAGGCCCATTTTGTTTACCGCATCCGTTATGCGCGAAAGCAGCACGGCGTTTTCTTCTCCTCTTACCACGGCCGCCACGCGCACGGAGGCCAAGCGGTCATTATAAAGCCGTTTATAGGTCTCAAACCGCTGCGTTTCATATCCTTCGTTGTTCTGGCTGACAAACGTATATAAATCCTGCACCGCATTGCGTTTGATGATAAGCGGCTGCATGGCAAAAGCGGCGCGCAACCCGGCGAATTTATCTTCGGCGGACTGCAGTTGGGCCGCCAGCGCGCCCAAACGCGCGTCCAGTTCATCGGCGGGAGCCTTTAAAATTTGCTCAGCCGTCTGCCGTTTCAGCACGGCCAGCGCAAAATAATTTTTTTCGTTTTTGCGGCTTTTGTCCCGCCATATTTTCCCCTCTTTGGCATTGGCCGTTAAATCGTTTAACTGGGGCAAATCCCGCGCTTCGGGCGCGTTTTGCACAAAACTGCGGCGCATATTGTCCAGCGCAGAAGCAAAAGCGGTTTCTTTGTCCGCTCCTTCTCCGGGCACAACGTAATAAGCCTGACGGTCGTATTTGCTCATTTGATAACTGACCGTATTTTTATTGATTCCGGCGCAAGCGCACAACGCCAGCGCGCACAAAGGCGCAAACAGTTTCTTCATCGGTTTTCATCCTCACTTGGCCGTGCGGTAATGCAGATACACGCGGCCGCCGGGTTTTACCGGCACGTTTTCAAAAGTGTGTTCCCCTATTATATTACCATATCCGTCTTTAAAACGCAGGGTGACGTCCTGCCGGCCCGGGGCAACATACACGCGCGCCATACGCAGCTGCGCGGGGAGCGTAAACCACTGGCGCGTGTCGGCCTTTTCCGTCAACGCTCCAAACACGCTGACAAAAGCCTCGGCCACGGAACCCCAGCCGTCGTCTCCGGAGGCCTCCGCCGCGGCATGTTTGGCCTGTACCGCGGCCACCCGTTTGGCCGCCGCGCGCAAAGCCATACGCAAAAGCATGCCCGCTTTATTTTCCTGCAAATCCGCTTCCGCCGCACCCGCCACATCCCCCATCAAAAGCGTAGCATGCACCCGTCCGTCTTTCGTCAGTACTTCCGAAGAAGCGATTTGAAACGGCTGTTTTTCCAATTCCGGATAAGCCACCGTCACGGTGTTTCCCAGCAAACCGGCCGCCACGGCGTTGCGCACGGACGGATCCACGCCTTCCCCTTCCCGGGAAGAATTGGCCCATATAAAAATTTGATCCCAAGCCACCTGAAACGTTTGGCTGATTTTCAACGGCGTCACGCCGTTGGCGTGCACCACAACGATTTCCCCCCACCCTTTCACGGGCTTTTCAAACGAAGGACGGACGGGCAGGCCGTTGCGCCCGTTTAAGGCGGCATAGGCGTTCAACGCGCGTTTGCGTGCAATACGCGCATCGTCTATTTTTCCCGCGGACTCAAAAACCAAACTGGCGAAATACTGCACAAAAGGGTCGTCTTTCCACGCTTTGTATCTGCCGCGGATTTGATCCAGATAAAAAACGGCTTTGTTTGCTTCCACCAGCGCGCCGCCGACGTCTCCCTGGGACAAAAAATTCATGGCCCGGTAGTAATACGTCAGCGATTGTTCATACGGCGCGGGGTAATACGGCACGGTTAAATCATTGATAAGATATCTGCCCGCATGGGCGGAGAGGCTTTGGGTAAACAGCTCTTCGGTGCGGTCTTGCGCTTGGGCGAAAAATCCGTCGCTTCGCGCGGATTCCTGCCCGTCATGCAGGACCGTTCCCAAATCCAGATAATACAGCAGCGCATCGCGCTTTTTGTATTCTTTGCCCCACTGCGCCTCCACTTTTTGGGCGGCGGCGGCAAAGTCCCCGGCGGCAAGCAGCCGGTTGACGTCTTTTTTATGACGCAAAGAAGGCGCGCCGCACGCCGAGCAGCACAACAGCACCGTCAGGAGTGTCCACCAGCGCGCCTTCATATGCATTACCAAGAGGTTTTGCTTCTTTTCACGTATTTTTTGATTTGTTTCTGGCCGTTCCACACGATTTTATTGCTTTCAATGTCAATCAGTTTCATATTGACCTGATAGAACACCACGGCCTTTTTGTTTTGTGAATCCACAATGGAATTGAGCACGCCGGAAAGCATATAATCGGCTCCCACTTCGCGGCCGAAGGCCTTGCGGGTTTCTTCGGAAGCGAATTCGTCCTGTTCCAGACGTTCCTGGCGCACTTCGCCGCGCTCGTTGCGGCTGGCCACAAAGTCCACTTTGCCGGAATTAATCAACGCGCGCTGCATTTCTTCCACAAATGCGGCGGTGTTGATATGTTCCATGCTGTCATTGGTCACGCTGCCCACAATGACGACGGGTTCCTTGCCCAGACGGGAAGCCGCCTTGGCGTACCAGCCGGAATTTAAGCAGTCGTTAATCATTTCTTGGGCGACCATCTGGGAATCCGTATCGTTCCAGCGGCCGCTGACGTCCACAATTTCATGAGTGTCCATGCGCTGCACTTTGGTGCCGCAGGCAAACACAAACGGGACCAACAACAAAACCATCCACAATTTCTTCATATCGCTTCTCCTTTGTTTAAAAAGATGAATTTACTTCCGCGCACAGCCGGGCGCCCACGGCGGAGCCGGCGTCAAACTTGCACTCCGCGCCGTCGCCGGACAAGGAAAGCTCGAACCACTGCGGATATTTGCGGCTTGCCGCGCGCAAAACATTCGCTTCCGGCAAAGAAAAATCATATCCGCCGCAAGACGCCGCCGCGCCGTTTCCTTTGTCAAACGAACACGAGCCCTTCAACGGCAGCAAGGCAAAATCCGCCGTATAAAATCCGTTCTTTTCAAAATACGCCGCTTCCGCCACCGCCAAGTCTTTCAGCGTGAGGACGGCATGACGGGCGTGGCGCACGTCTTGGTATTTTTTGTATTGAGGCAAAGCCAACGCCAGCCCAAAACCGCACAGCAAAATAACGGCCAGCATCACTTTGTGCAAAAGTCCCCGGTTGTTCATAGTTCTCCTTGGGTCAGTGGGATTTTTATATTGTATCAAAACCGAAGCTTCCCGCAAGCGGACATTTATTTTTCTCACACGGTTATTTTTTCCGCACAAAAAAACGGCGTCCCGGTTTTACCGGAAACGCCGTTTTCTTTACTTCTGATATTTTAAATACCTATTTTAACATG
>CAMGSK010000113.1 GCA_946061795.1 uncultured Elusimicrobium sp. | reverse complement strand
GTTTATGGACCCTGATGTACGTATATTCAAAATGATACGCCCCGGATAAATTTCTCCGGGGCGTTGTTTTACTTATTTTCCTTCTTTTCTTTTTAAACTGGCTTTAATCAGGCCGTCAAAAAGCGGATGCGGGCGGAGCGGACGGGAGCCGAATTCCGGGTGGAATTGGCCCGCAATGAAATACGGGTGGTCTTCCCTCTCCACGATTTCCGGCAGTACGCCTTCGTGCCAGCCGCTTACTTTCAGTCCGGCTTCGCGCAATTGTTTGACATAGGCGGGGTTAAATTCGTAGCGGTGGCGGTGCCGCTCCACGATTTGGTCCTTTCCGTAGAGTTTGCGCGCCAAAGACCCGGGCTCCAGATCCGCCGTATAATTGCCCAGGCGCATGGTGCCGCCTTTATAAACTACGTTTTTTTGCTGCGGGGTTAAGTCCACCACCGGGTCTTTGGTCTGCGGGTTAAATTCGGTGGAGTCCGCGTCTGCCAGACCGCACAAATTGCGCGCCGCTTCAATCACCGTGCACTGCATGCCCAGGCAAATGCCCAAGAATGGCACTTTGTTTTCCCGCGCGTAGCGCACGGTTTCTATTTTGCCTGCAATGCCGCGCCCGCCAAAGCCGCCCGGAATTAGAATGCCGTCGGCGTTTTGGAGCATTTTGCGCACGTCGTCTTTTTCCGTGTTGATATAGACCACTTCCACTTTGGCGTCGTTGTTCATGCCGGCGTGGCGCAGAGCCTCGTGGATGGATTTATACGCTTCCTGAAATTCGGCGTATTTTCCGGCCACGGCGATTTTGACCGTCTTGGAAGGATTTAACGCTTTGTCAAAAAATTTGAACCATTGCGCGTCCACCGCGTGTTTGGGCTGCAGCCCCAGCAGGGAAATGACGCGTTCGTCCACTTTTTGTTTGTAGAAATTCAGCGGCACTTCGTAAATGGACTTTGCGTCCGCGCATTCAATCACGTTGGCCTGCGGCACGCTGCAGAAAAGCGAAAGCTTGCTTTTCAGTC
Organism: uncultured Elusimicrobium sp.; assembly: GCA_946061795.1. Taxonomy (GTDB): domain Bacteria; phylum Elusimicrobiota; class Elusimicrobia; order Elusimicrobiales; family Elusimicrobiaceae; genus Avelusimicrobium. The sequence continues at coordinate 3,524 of CAMGSK010000113.1, read as the reverse complement.
CGTCAGAAAGAGGCTTTTCCGTGCGGCAGATGAGCATGCTGGGCTGTATGCCCAACTCGCGCAGTTTGTTGACGGAGTGCTGGGAAGGTTTGGTTTTCAATTCCTGCGCGGCGGCGATGTAAGGAATCAGCGTGACGTGCACGTTGATGACGTTCTGCGCGCCCTTTTCCTGAATGAGCTGGCGCGCCGCTTCCAAGAACGGCAGAGACTCTATGTCTCCCACCGTGCCGCCGATTTCAATCACGGACACATCATAGTCTTTTTCAAAAGCGCAGAAACGTTTTTTAATTTCGTTGGTAATGTGCGGAATGACCTGCACAGTCGCGCCCAAGTATTCGCCCCGGCGTTCTTTGTCAATGACCGTTTGATAAATGCTTCCGGCGGTGTTGGTGTTGGCCTTGGTCATTTCCACGTCTAAAAAGCGTTCGTAATGGCCGAGGTCCAGATCCGCTTCCGCTCCGTCCACCGTCACAAACACTTCCCCGTGCTGGTAAGGGCTCATGGTGCCGGGGTCCACATTGATGTAGGGGTCGCATTTGATCATGTTGACTTTTAAGCCGTGCAGCTGCAGCAGCTTGCCGATGCTCGCGCCGGAAATGCCCTTTCCCAAAGAGCTGACGACGCCGCCGGTAATGATGATGAATTTAGACATGGGTGTTCTCCTTATAAAATAAAAATAGAAGGCTTCCCAACACTGCGGAAACCCGTAAATCCGCCCGTAAAAAGGGGAACTCCCGCCGCAGCGGGAGTTCTTCGCTTTAATGTTGTTTCAGATAGACTTCCGCGTCTTGGAGGTCTTGGGCCGTGTCAATGGCCGGTCCGGCCGAATCAATGACCACGCATTTAAGCGTCATGCCGTCCTCCAGCGCGCGCAGCTGCTCCAGCTTTTCCAGCTTTTCCAGCGGGCTCTGCGGCAGGTTGACGAAGCGTTCCAACGCTTTGCGTCTGTAGCCGTACACGCCGCAATGCTGCCAATAAGGGATATTTTTGTTTTCTTCGGTGATTTCGCGTTTGTAGGGCACGCGCGAGCGCGAAAAATACAAAGCTTTTCCGTCGGCGTTTAAAACGGCTTTAACGCAGTTGGGATTGTTGATTTTTTCTTCGTCCAGCGTCGGGGCGACGGCGGAAGCGATGTCGCACTTCTCGTCGGATTGCAACAACGACGCGATTTTTTGCAAAGTGGAAGCCTTAATAAACGGCTCGTCTCCCTGCACGTTAATAATAATTTGTTCCGGGCGGTTTTGCGCCGCTTCATAGACGCGGTCCGTGCCGCTTTGGCACTGGTCGCTGGTCAGGACGGCCTTGCCGCCGAATTTTTCCACCGCTTCCACCACGACGGGGTGCTCCGTGGCTACATACACTTCGCCCACATTAGCGGCGCGGCAGGCTTCATACACGTGCTGGACGACGGGTTTGCCGCCCAAAAGTTTCAACGCTTTGCCCGGCAGACGGGTGGACCCGTAGCGGGCGGGAATGACGATTAAAATGTCGCTCATGGCAATACCTTCTCTATTTCTTCCGGGGTGACGGTGGCGGTGCCGGATTTGCCCACCACAATGCCGGCTGCATAGTTGGCCAGCACGGCGGCTTCCTGCAGTTTGGCCCCGCAGGCCAAAGCCAGCGTGAAGACGGAAATCACCGTGTCTCCCGCGCCGGTGACGTCAAACACTTCGCGCGCGGTGGCTTTGACGGTGGAAGAGACCTTTTTCCCTTTTTCAAACAGGCTCATGCCGTCTGCGCTGCGGGTGATGAGGATAGAGTCCGCATTAAGCATTTTGAGTATCTTCCAGCCCAGTTTCTCTATCGCTTCGTCTCCTTCTTTCGGGCTCAGTCCCGCGCCTTCCCACGCTTCTTTGGTGTTGGGGGTCATGCAGGTAATATTTTTATATTTCTTAAAATTGTCTATTTTCGGGTCCACGCACACGGGGATTTTGCGTTTGCGGCAGGCGTCAATAAGCGTTTTGATGTTTTTGTCGCTGAGCATGCCTTTGCCGTAGTCGGAAAGCACCACGCCTTTGGCTCTTTTCATAGCGTTTTCAAAGCTTTGCATGCAGGAGGCCGCCGCTCCGTGCGCCACCGGGGTTTTGCTCTCCCGGTCAAAACGGACGATTTGCTGCTGCTCGGCCATGACGCGCACTTTTTGGGTGGTGGGGCGGTCGGAATCTTCGGCCACGCCGCAGATATCCACGTTCTTTTTGCGCAAGAAAGATTTGAGCAGTTCTCCGCCCGCGTCCTGCCCTACGACGGACACCAGAGTCGGCTTGGCTCCCAGTGCGGCCAGGTTGACGGCCACGTTGCCCGCGCCTCCGGCCACGAAAAATTCATTGTTCACCGCCACCACCGGTACCGGGGCCTCCGGGGAAATGCGGCTGACGTTGCCTTTGATAAAGTGGTCCAGCATTACGTCGCCCACCACAATCATTTCCTTGCCTTTGAAAGCGCGCAGGATTTCTTTGAGTCGTTTAGTCGTTATGGTTTGCATGCATACCTCTTTACCCAATTATAAAATATTTGCAGACGCTTGTCTTTGGTAAGCCAGCAGTTCCGCATAGACGGAGCCTATGAACACTTCCGTTTGCATTTTGACGGGCATTTTGTACACGTCGTCCGTCAGCCAGACTTTCAGACTTTTGCCTTTGGAGACGAAAATGCCTTCTCCCCGTATTTGCGGTTCCACCACAATGCAGTCAAATTTGCCCGCGGAGGTTTTGATGCGTTCCTTTTTGAGCACTTTGACCACCAGCGGATATTGTTTTTCCCGGTTGACGATGTCAAACACGATGTCTTGCCCGATTTCCAATTTCTGCGCGCGCACATAATAAAGCGCGCTGAGCATATCCAGCACCCGTATGTCCAACGGGGAAGCGAACAAACGGGGTTCGTGTTTTTTGCGCACTTGGCCGCGGTATTGGCCTTTGTCGTAATCAAACATCACCCATTCGTCGCGTTTGTAATTGCCTTCGCGCACGCTTTGGCCGTAGCCCAAAGAATAAAAATTTTCCGCGTCCAGCCAAGACTGGTTGACGTCGCGCACCTTGAAAAAAGCGTCAATGACGGAGGCGGAGAACGCCGTGGTCTGCAGCAAGTAGGCCGGCCGGCCGTTGACTGACGCCAGCCCGCGGTTGCGTATATAGGCGGTGCCGGCTTTGATAAAGGAATAATAAATGCCGTATTTGAGCTGTTCGCCCGCCCAAGGCGCGTTTTGTGCGGCGGCGGGGTCCGGCGGCAGGGAAGCGTAGGGGTGTAAATCGCGGCCCGCAAAATCAATCAATGGCTCGTCTTCAAAGACGGCTTTGTCCGGCGCGGGGGGAAGCGTTTTTTCCGGGGTTTGTGCGGGCGGTTCCTGTGGCTGTACGGGCGTTTCAGCCGGAGCCTGCGCGCTTGGCGCAGCGGGAGAAGAAGCGGTCTGTTTTGGCGGTTGGGAAGGGACGGCGGAAATCGTTTGTGCGGGGGCGGCCTTTGCCGCAGAGGCGGCGGTCTGTACGGGGGATTCTTGCAGGGCGACGGAGTCGGCGGGTTGTGGC
>CAMGSK010000112.1 GCA_946061795.1 uncultured Elusimicrobium sp. | reverse complement strand
CTGCTCCGCTTCTTATACCGGCAAATATCTTAAACAGGAACTGGCGGAAGTGGACGCGTTCTTAAAGGCGCATCCGCGGCCGGCGGAGGGAGCGAAGGAACCGCCTTCCAAAACTTCTTCCCAATCCTCGGCCAGAAAGAAAACGCTTAAAAAGAAATGAAAAACCCCGGGCGGAAGCCCGGGGGTTTTATTATTTAACAATAAAAACCTGCGACGGAATTTCCAGTCCCAACGCTTCAGCCTGTGAAATTTTTATAAATTCATTACATACATACCATTGTCCGCTTTTTGAAAACCCAAACTTTTGCAAAACTGCTCCCGTTTTGCCTGCTGTTCCCCGCTGTGCAGGCAAATCAAAAGATGATTGTCTGGTACCAGCCTTATAATTAAGTAGCCAAAAGAATATTTCAGATTACACGCTATATTGCCGCCGCGCGTATCATGAGTGCAATACCCCCAGGGATAAAAATAGTCAATGCCCGGGGAATTTTCTATTTTTCGTTCCCAGGAGGGCAAACCTATATCTAATTCATCCAAAGATCTGGCATAAGTCCCATTGGCCATATAATAAACCTGTTGAGCTTTGTTCATGGCCGTCAACAAAGAAACTGCTTGCATGGCGCGGCCTTTATCCACCGCTTTGGTGTACTGCGGCAAAGCGACCGCCGACAAAATGCCGATGATTAAAACAACCACCAACAGCTCTATCAGCGTAAATCCGGCTCTTTTTTCGCCAGGGAATGATTTTTGATAAATTTTGTTCATAAGCAAAATTTATCAAAAAAAAAAAAACGATGCAAGCCCCGTCTAAATCCGGCTCTTTTTTCCCGCGCGGCCCTAAAAGCATCTAAACGCGCGCTTTTCCTCCGCCCTTCTAGCCCGAAAAAGCATCTCCCCGGGACAAGCGGCCCTGTGCTATACTGTTTATATATTCGTTTTGGGAGGAATTATGTACGTAAGCGTGTGGAAACGTGTTTGGGCGTTTTTGATTGATTTGGCGGTATTCGCCGTTATTTTCTGGGCACTGGCCCAACTCATGAACGAATTTACGGTGTCCATGGCCCTGCTGGTGATTATCTGGCTCTATTACGCATTGCTGGAAAGTTCGCCTTGGCAGGCCAGCTTGGGCAAACGGCTCATGGGGCTGAAAGTGGTGGACAAACGGGGCCGCAGACTTACGTTTGCCAAAGCCTCCAAACGCATGCTCCTGCGCCTGGTCACGAATTTGACGTTTTATTTCGGCTTTTTCACCGCCGCTTTTGACAAACACCGCGAAACGCTGCACGACCATTTAAGCAAAAGCGTCGTCATCTCCCGCGCGGCGGATTTTGACCCGCAGAATTACGAAGACCCGGAAGATCATGCCCTGACCATGGTGACGGTGGTGTCAGTATTGCTGGCGTTGATATTTGTCACTCTGCTGCTGTGGTGGGTGGTACTGCCGCAATACCAGAAAATAGGGGACCGGGTGAACGCTTCGCGCATTATTGACACGCTCAACGCCGCGGTGGAAAACAGACAGGCCCGCATGGAAGCCGCCGGCAAAAACGGAGGAGAAGTGTGGCTCAAAAGCTATACGGGCTGCGTCAACAACGCTTCCGACCCGCTGACTCTGGACTGCAACGGCTACCGCATGACGTTGGAACCCGGCGGCATTTCCGCCGTGGCGCGTCTGGCCAATTGGGAACAATACATTTTGTTTAAATCTTATCACACCGGAAAAATCACTTGTTCGTCCGACCACAAAAACGCCGCCAAATTTTGCCGGACGCTGGATTTGCCTTAACGGACTGATTCCTCCGGCATCGTCCGGACTCCGCTTTGCATCGGATTTTATCCGTTTCCACGCCGCAGGGCGGGAAAGAACGGAATTTGATATCATATATACATGATTTTAGAAGGAAAAACCCTCGCCGCGCGTTTGCGCGCGCCCCTGCAAGAGCGCGCGGAAGCGGTGCGTCTGAAATTGGGCCGTCCCATTACGCTCTGCGCCGTCGGTTCCGCCGATGATTACGCCGCCTATGTCTATCTGAAAAAAGAAGTGCAGGCCGCGGAAAAGCTGGGCGTGCAATGCCGCATGCACCCGGTGGGCAACGACACTTCCGTTTCCGAATTTTTGGACCTGTTGCAAAAATCCTCCGAAGATGAGAATGTGGATGCCATACTGGTCGCCCGTCCTCTTCCGCCCGCGCTGGCGGAAAGCGGGTTTGCCCGTTTTATTGCTCCGGAAAAAGATATAGACGGAATGTCCGCCCAAGCGGCGGGGAATCTTTTCCTGTGCAAAACCTGGCAGGACGTGCAGGCCTTGCCCACCTTTCTGCCTTGCACGGCATTGGCGGTCATCCGGCTGTTGGACGAATACGGCATTGACCCGCAAGGCATGGAAACGGCCGTCATCGGACGTTCTTCCACTGTGGGGCGTCCGCTGGCGCATTTGCTCAGCTGCCGCAACGCCACCGTCAAAACCTGCCATTCTTTCACGCGCGATTTGGGCCGTTCTTTGCAAGGGGCGCAGCTTATCTGCTGCGCGGCGGGCCAGCCGGAACTTCTTCGGGCGGACTATGTTTGCCCCGGCGCCGTCGTCATTGACATCGCCACCAATCTCGACGCCCGCGGCCGCCTGTGCGGGGACGCGCAAACGCAGGCTTTGCTGGACAAAGGCTGCCTGGTTTCCCCCGTTCCGGGCGGAGTGGGACCAATAACGCTTGCATGCCTGCTGGAAAACATTATATTATCTGGGGAAAGGAAGTCTTAAGGAGAATTTATGAAAACTTTCATCCATTTTATCGCACTGGCAGCTTTCTGCTGCACCTTTGCCGCCTGTGCGTCCAACAAGAAAACGGAACCTTATCAACGCAAAAAAATTTATTTGACGGAACAGGATTATTTGGACGATTTGGGAGAGCAGGCTTATCAGGAACGCCGCGAGGCTAAGCCGAATACGGAGTCCGATTATATTTTTGAACTCCAGCCCGAAACGCAAAAAAACGTCTATTTCTTTGATGACCGCACCCGGCCCATGGTGCCCGGCGAACCCGGTGAACGCGAATACAAAAAGACCAAACGTCTGTGGGAAAAACCACGCCGCTATTCGCCGGAGCAATACTACGCCAACCAACCCGCCGAAGGAGCCGGCGACTCATCAGACAGTTCCACCGAATACCCTTCTTCAGATGATTACGATTATTAAATAAAAATCCCCGCTTCAAAGCGGGGATTTTTATAAACAAGAATCATTTGCTTATATATTTTTCCCGCAGTTCCGGGGGCAGATTGCTCCCCCGCGAAAAAAACACGTCGGGCGCATCAGTAAAAATACCGTCCACCCCGATTTTTTCCAGTTTGTGGGCCGTGTACAAATCATTTACCGTATAAGCAAACACCTCGCGTCCTTCCGCGTGGCAAAGGTCCACAATATCTTTGGTAATGCGTTTATCGCTCATATGAACGCTGCAGGCGTCCAAAGCTCGCGCCTGCTCCGGGTCAAACTGCCGCGTAAGCAAACTGATTTGGGCCGCGGGGGCTATTTCGCGCAAAGCCAGCAGCGTGGGATAGTCAAAGCTGGAGAAAAAGATTTTCGTCAGAGATTCCGGGCCGAACAAATTCAGTTGCCGCCAAAGCGTACGGGCAATATCCGGATATACGTTGCCGTCGTTTTTAATTTCAATATTCAGCAGTTCCAGCTCTTCCATTACCACCGGCAGCACCTCATGCAGCAGCGGAGGCCGGACCGTAATATTGGGGTCAAACGGATGCAGAACGCGGCATTGGCGCAAATCTTCCCAAACAGCGTCTTTCACATCCAGCGGGCACGTAGTGCCCGTTCCCAAATTATAATCGTGATACACCACCAAATGGCCGTCCTTGCTTAAGTGGACGTCCAGCTCATAGCAGGTGCAGCCCATTTCGCGCGCCAGAGCGAAAGAGGGCAAGGTATTGGCCGGAGCATAGGCGCTGGCTCCTCTGTGGGCGAAATATCTCATATGGGTATTTTAATAAATCCGGCGACAAAACGCCATCCCGATTTTCCAAACGGCAATCCTTGGCAAACGGCATAAAAATCCCGTCCGTATTCACAGAAAAGCGGACGGGACGGAATTTGCCGTTTCATTCAAACGAACGATTTTATTTGTCCAAATCGGCGGTGCAATTGGGGCACTTGGTCGCGCGGAGATCAATCGTCGTAAAGCAATGGGGGCATTCTTTGGTGGTGACCGGAGCGGGGGCTTCCTCTTTTTTGCTGTTCAATTTGTTCAGCGCTTTAATCAGCATAAAAATACAAAAAGCCACAATCAAAAAGCTGATGACGGCGTTCAAAAACGTGCCGATGTTGATGGTCGTCGCTCCCGCGGCCTGCGCCGCCGCCAGAGACGGATACGGGCCCTCGGCCGCCGCGCCGTTTTTCAATACGATGAACCAGTTGGAAAAGTCCACTTTCCCCAACAGCAACCCCAGAGGCGGCATCAAAACGTCCGCCACCATGGAATTAACGATTTTGGTAAACGCGCCGCCGATAATGATACCTACAGCCATATCAAT
>CAMGSK010000111.1 GCA_946061795.1 uncultured Elusimicrobium sp. | reverse complement strand
TCCCGGCGGCCGGTATAACGATATGCCCAGCAATGCGCTTTCTGCTTCACTTAAGGCGTTGGGACTGCACATCATTCGTTTTAAAACGGGCACTCCCATGCGCGTTAACGCACGCGGCATTGATTTTGCCCGCTTCCGTCTCCAGCCCTCAGACGATCCGTTTCAGCCCATGTCCCACTTTACCGATTACGCCGAGCAAAGCAAGCGGAAGTTTTTGAGCTGTTATATTACCCGCACCACGGAAGAAACGGATAAAATCCTGCGGGAAAATTTGCACCGCTCCGCCATGTACAGCGGCAAAATACACGCGCTGGGACCGCGCTATTGCCCGTCGGTGGAAGACAAAACCAAAAAATTCCCGGACGTGAAATCCCACCCGCTTTTTTTGGAACCGGAGGGAAATAATACCGAGGAATATTACATTCAGGGCTTTTCCACCAGCCTGCCCGAAGAAGTGCAGCGCGCCCTGCTCAAATCCGTGCCGGGGCTGGAGAACGCGTCCATTACGCGTCCCGGTTATGCCATAGAATATGATTTTTCCGACCCAATGGATTTGTATCCTTCTTTGGAGAGCAAAATCGTTCCGGGGCTTTTCTGCGCCGGCCAGGTCAACGGCACTACGGGTTATGAAGAAGCCGGCGGCCAGGGATTTATGGCCGGGGTCAACGCCGCGCGCAAAACGCGCGGAGAGGCTCCTTTCGTGCTCCGCCGGGACGAAGCTTATATCGGGGTGCTGATAGACGACCTGGTGACCAAAGGCGTCAACGAACCTTACCGCATGTTCACTTCCCGCGCCGAATACCGCATTTTACTGCGCAACGACAATGCAGACTTGCGCCTGTGTCCCCACGGCTTTGCACTGGGCACGCTGGACGCGAAATATAAAACGGCGTTTGAGAATTACCGCCGCCAAACCGATTTGCTTAAAGAAAACCCGGCGCACGTCGTGGACGAAACGGATTTGTATCCGTGGACGGCGCAAAAAGCGCGTTTCCACGCCGACGTGCACCAAAAATACGCCGGATATTACGAGCGCAACAAAAAAGACGCGCAAAAATTGGCCCAGGCGGAAAACGTGGTCATCCCGGAAGGGTTTGACGCGTCGGCCGTCAAAGGCATTTTGATAGAAAGCAGCCAAAAGTTAAAATCCGTCCGGCCCCGTACGCTGGGGCAGGCCGCGCGCATTCCCGGCATTACCCCGGCGGACATACAGCTTTTGGCCATACATATTGAACGCTACCGGAGACTCAAACATGCGCAAAACGCTGGTTGATTTTGCAGCCTCTTTGGGTTTGACGCTGTCCGTTTCCGCAGCAGAAACGCTGGCCGGATATGCGGATTTGGTGTGGGAAAAGAAGGATTTTTTGAATTTAACCAGTGTGCGCGGAAAAGAAGAAATTTTCACCCGTCATCTTTGCGACGGGTTGGCCGCGGCGGCGTTATGCGGCAAGCAAATGCGCGGGAAAGAAAATTTTACCGCCGCGGATTTGGGGGCGGGCGCGGGCTATGTCGGGCTGACGTTGGCCGCCGCCTTGCCGCAGGCGCGCGTGAGTTTGGTGGAATGTTTGGAAAAGCGGTGTTCTTTTTTGAATTGGGCCGTTTTAAAACTGGGCCTGAAAAACGCTGAGGTAAAATGCCTGCGTTTGGGGCAAAAGCAGGGCGGTGAATTTGATTTTGTGACGGAGCGTGCCATGGGAAAAATAAACGATATTCTGCCTTTGGCCGCCCCCTGTGTCCGGCCTTGCGGCGTATTTGCGCCGTACCAGAGCGACCCGTCGGAGGCCGACGCGGCGCTTTTAAAGCGCTTGGGGCTCTGCGCACAGCCTCCCCGCCCTTATATCCTGCCGGGAGAGACGAAGACGCGCTATTTGGCGGTATTTAGAAAATAATGGATATTTTAAAAGTCATTTCCCTGTTGTTGTGGCTGTTGGGGACGGTGCTGATTGCGCCGACCGCGCTGCGCTATTTTGACATGGACGCCAAAACGCTGATTCGCAAAGTGCTGGTGCTGGACGAAAAACCGGCCGAAGCGGCCGCCCAGTCTTTGTCCGCGCGGGAGATTGAGCCGGAAATATTTGACGAACTGTTTGAAGAAACGCCGCCTCTCACCCCGCAGCAGCGCCGGGAAACGGAAGAAGAATTTGAGCAGCTTATCGCCGGATTGGAGCGCGTTTCTTCCGTGCAGTCTGCTTCCGCTCAGCCCGCTTCGTCCGTAGATGAACTGCCGCAGGCCGCCCGCAGGGACCCTCTCGCCAAAGACAAAGTGCGCTGGACGCCCCCGCCGCCGGGATTCTTGACGGGAGAGACGTTTAATTATTTGATTTACCGCCAGCAAAAACCGGTGGAGGACAAATTGAAAAAAGTACTGGACGTCATCCACGGCAATCTGATGCTGGATTTGACGCCTTTTACGCTGGTGGCCAAACCAAACCGGATTTTGGTCATGTTGTTTTCGGACAAACAAAGTTATATGGATTTTACCAAACGGCCCCAATGGTCCGGCGCGGCTTCGGATTTGCGCGCCGACACCATGTATGTGCTGGAGGGACGCAATTTTTATCCGCTTTCGGTGCATGAGCTGACGCATTTATATTTTGACGGATTTTTTCTGCCGACGGTTTCTCCTTTGTGGCTTTCGGAAGGCATGGCGGTATATATGCAAACGCATTCCACCAAAAGCAAGCCCGTATGGATGGAGCGGAGCCTGCGCAAAATAGCCGACGGCCGCTATATCGCTTTGCAGGAGATGATGGAAGAAGACACTTTGTCGGGGCTGAATACGGAAGAGGCGGAAATTTGGTACACCCAAGCTTACAGTTTGGTGGACTATTTGCTTAACAACCGCAGCCGGGACGAATTTTACCGCTTTTGCAACGAACTCAAGCAGAAAGCTCCCGTGCATCAGGCTTTGTATCGCGCGTACGGCATGCCTTTTACCAAAGTGTCCGTTTTGCAAAACGTGTGGCTGCATGATTTGGCCAAACGTTTGGAGCGCAAAAACGCCGCCCAAACGCTTTTGTCCACGCAAACGATTACCACCCGCCCCGCGCGGACTCAATCCGCCGCGCCCGCCGCGGCCAAGCCGCGCCCGGTTCGTCCGGAGCCGACGAAAATACCCGTGTTGAAAAAAGTGGACACCCGCGGGTACCGAGGAGGATTTTAATGACGTTGCCGTGGAAGCATATCCCTATTCTGGCCGGGGAAATAGCGGATTTTATTTTAACGGAGCCGGACGGCGTATATGTGGACGGCACGCTGGGACTAGGGGGACACGCCAAGTTTTTCTTAAGCCGCCTGGGGCCGAAAGCCCGTATCGTGGGGTTTGATAAAGACGAAGAAGCCCTGGCCATGGCGCGGGAAAACGTCTCTGACGGCCGTTTGACGGCGGTGCACGCCTCTTATACGCAGGCGGCGCAGACCTTGGCGGAGCTGGGGCTGCCTAAGGCGAGCGGGGCGTTATTTGATCTGGGGCTGAGTTCTTATCAGCTGGACAATCCCGCGCGCGGGTTCAGCCTGCTGCGCGACGGGCCGCTGGATATGCGTTTTGATTTGTCCGCTTCGCTGACGGCGGAAAAAATCGTCAATGAATGGGGACTGGCGGACTTGGAACGGATTTTGCTTGATTACGGCGAGGAACGCAACGCCCACGCCATCGCCATGGCCGTCATGGCCGCGCGGCGGGAAGGAAAAATAACTACGACGTTTCAACTCAAAAATATAGTGGAACGCGTGGTGCGCGGCCGGGGCAAAATCCACCCTGCCACCCAAACCTTTCAGGCTTTGCGCATCGCAGTCAATGACGAACTGGGCTGCGTGGAGCGCGTCGCCTCGCTCCTGCCGGATATTTTAAAACCCGGTGGCCGCGCCGCAGTGCTGACGTTTCACTCGCTGGAAGACCGCTTGGTGAAAACCCGTTTTAAAGAAATGGCGGCTGGCGGCCAATGGAAATTGGTAAACAAACACGTCGTCGCACCTTCTTATGAGGAAGTGCGCCGAAATCCGAGGGCGCGCAGCGCCAAACTGCGCGTGATTGAACGCGTATGAAACTGTTTGGCTGGGTGTTGCTTATCAGCGTTTTCGCTTTTGGAATCGTGGTGATGCGCATAGAAGTCAACCGCTCGGGAAGAGCGATAGGCAAACTGCAGAACGAAGTGGAAATCAAGCAGGCGCGCAACCAATATTTGCAGCTGGAGACGGCGCGTTTGTCCGGTCCGTCCGCCGTAAAAGACTTTGCGCGGGAACGGCTTCATTTGCGCCGTACGCCGCCTCAAAATATTGTCGTGTTGGAAGATTAAATGTTTCAAAAAAACTCCGTCCCTTTCGTCAATAACGCCAAAACGCGCATGAAATTGTGCGGTTTGCTGTGTTTGCTTGCGCCGTTGGCGATCGGGGTCCGGCTGGTGTACGTGCAAACGTTTTTGCACGACAAATTCGCTTCCAAAGCGGAGCGTTCCATTTACAATTACTTGGCCGAAGACCGCCTGCGCGGTCAGATTTATGACGCAAACGGCCGCTTTTTAGCCCAGTCCGTGCGGACGCATTCCTGCGGGG
>CAMGSK010000110.1 GCA_946061795.1 uncultured Elusimicrobium sp. | reverse complement strand
AAACTAAGAAGATTATAGCAAAAAAAACGGCTGCGGGGCCAGAACGCCCCGGAAGGGACCGTCTATTTAATGGAAATATTTTATCATATTTCCTCTGGGTTGTGCAAAATCCGGCCCCGGCCCGCTACGCCGCGCGCAAAATTAGCTATAATAGGATGTGAAGTCACTTTTTATGCACGAGGTTCCGAATGAAAAAACTGTTCTGTGCCGTACTCAGCCTGTCGCTGTTTGTTTCCCCGGCGGCGCAAGCCATAGACTTGGGCGACTTTGACAACATAGACGCCATCATGGAAGACAACGCCTTCAACGATACCGCCAACCGCTACTCTTCTTTGCAGCTTTCGTACTTTCCGGAGAACGCCACGCGCATCGGTTTTGAATCGGCCGACCGGCAGCTGGATTTGCGCAACGCCGAGCGGGACGCGCAGGCACTGCGCGCCTACACCATCGTGCAAGAAAATTTAAAAGACGTAAAACGCAAAAGCCTTTCCGAACCCCGCAAAACGGAGTACGACATGCTCCAGGCCTTTTTGGCTTTGGACAAATGGAACCTGCGCAGAGACCGCACCTCCATGGATCCGCTTCTCTACTCCCAAGCGTTTGACGCCGTGTATGATTTGGCGTTGAAATCCCTTTCTTATTCTTCCCTGCAAAACCGGGACTTGGCCTCCCGTGTCAAAGGCTTGACGGCTACGGCCGACCAGGCGGAAAAGAACCTCACCTCCGCACCGGCTTTCTTGGCGCAGCTGGCCATGGAAGACGCTTATTACGCCTATCTGTCTTTTGACGAAATTCCGCAGCAGCTGGCAGCGGCGGCCCAAGACGACGTCACCCGCGCCCAAATCCGCGCCGAAGCGGCGGCAAGCAAAAAAGCGGTCAAAGAGATGTTTGAACTTTTTAAAACCTTGGCGCAGGAAAACCGCGCGCAAGACTTCCGTCTGGGAGAAAAAGATTACGCCTTTCTGCTCAAGAACCGCTACTTCATTGACCAAAAACCGCGCGCCATGGAAAAATATTTGGTGAAAAATTTCGTCGCCGCGCAAAAAAATCTGGCCAGAGCGCTGGAAATTTTTACCGTTGCGGCGCAGGAAGAAGGACCGGAGGCGCAGACTTTGACGGACATTCAAGTGCCCGGAGAAGAGACGGCTCAACCCGTCACCGTCACCCCCATTCAAAACGCCAAAAAGAAAAAAGGCAAGCTGCCCGCCGTAAAAGCTTCGGATTTTTATGCGGTGCGAAACCGCCTGGTAAACGGCGTTAAAAACCAAAATTTCACCGCCGCGCTGGCCAAAGAGGCGGCCAACTTGGCCAAATTCTTCGCACAGGACAACACGCTGCCCACTTCCTCCGTTCAGTTTTACGTGCGGCCGCTTCCTTCTTATTACGCTTATACGCGGCCGTATCTGTTCCTGCCTCCTTTCGGCATGCAGAGCAATCCCCGGGCGGATTTGTTCCTCCGTTTGCCGCAAGGAAACGAAAGCGCCAAACAAGAAATGCTGGACAAAGATTTCAACGTCTTTACGCTCAAACTGCTCATGGCGGGGCAGCTGGTGCCCGGGCTGGCCTACCGCTCCGGCTATCAGTATGACACGCTGTCCAACTTCCGCAAAATGTATCCCGTCCCTACGCTGCGCAACGGCTGGGAAGTGTACGGCCAGCATTTGGCCAAAGAACGCGGCTACATCGTGACGGACGAAGAACTTCTTTTCCTCGCGTGGGCCGATTATGTGCGCGCGGCCGAAGCGTTGACCGATTTTTACTTGCACACCCGCAAATATACGTACGCGGAAGCGTTGGCGTTCCTGACGGAAGAAAACGGATTCTCCACGGAACAGGCCGAAGCCGCGCTGAAACAAATGGCCCGCCGGCCCGGCGAAGCCGTCAGCTATATCTACGGATACGACGCGCTGAAAAACCTGCGCGCAAAATACCAAAAGAAACAGGGAAAGAAATTCTCTTCCGTGGATTTCCATTCCAAGCTGATGAGTTTTGGGGACATTCCCCCTTCCCGCCTGGAAGCGGAAATGGAAAACGCCTACAAGGTGGAAAAAACCCGCTTGACCCAGGCCTTAAGCACGCCGTTTTATCTGAACTAAACCCCCAAATGCAAACACCCCGCGCGCAGCAAATGTCCGCGGGGTGTTTTTATTGCCAGCAAAAAGGCTCCGGGCAAATTCCGGAGCCTTACAAAATAAGTTCCAAACGGTTATTGATTGATTTCTTTGATTTCCACGTCAAAGGTCAAATCTTTTCCCGCCAGAGGATGGTTGAAATCCAACGTAATTTCTTTATCGGAAATTTCCTTTACCACCGCGCGGAACGTGTGGCCGCCGTTGCTGGCCCCTACCATGTCTCCCACCTTCAGCTGGTCGGCATTCATAATGGCGTCTTTGGGGACGCGCTTAATCGCTTCCTGCAGTACGGGGCCGTATGCTTTTTCCGCTTCCACGTGTACGGTTTTTTTGTCGCCCACGTTCATTTGTTCCAACACTTCTTCCAACCCTTTGATGATTTGCCCTTCTCCGTGCGTATATTCCAGCGGACCGCGTCCGGCGGACGTATCCTGCACTTTTCCGTCCACGGTGAGGGTGTAGTCAAATTTCACTTTTGCGCCTTTGTTAATCATACATTCTCCTTTTCGCCCTCAGGTAGCCCCGGGACTATGTTTTATTTTAACATTTCCCCGGCTTCTTTCGCCCGATTCTTAAAAGCCCCCGTCCCGAAAAAGGACGGGGGCAGCCGACATGTCGGTCTTGTGGGGGATCTGGGCGGCCTTGGCCGCTTTAAATACAGTATGACGCTTTGCCCGCCGTTTTGCAAGGCGAAAAACGGGTTAGAATCCCCGGGCGAACCTTGTATGAAATAATTTTATTCAAATAGAAAAGCCGTCCCGCAAAAAGAGCGGGACGGCCCGAACAAAACGACTTTTTATTCCGCGCCGAATATGTTGTTAAGCTGCCGGTTTACCCGGTAGAACGTAGCACATTTGGGCATGTCTTTGAGGCGTTTGGCGCCGATGTACGTCATGCAGCTGCGCAACCCGCCCAAAATGGCCAACAGCGTCGGCTCAATGGGGCCGCGGAACGGAATTTCCACCACTTTGCCTTCGCTGGCGCGGTATTTTTTCATGCCGCCGTAATGGGCTTGTTGGGCGTATTCGGAGCTCATGCCGTAGAATTTTTTGAACTGTTTTTCTTCTATGCGAAGCGCGCAGGTCTTGTCATCTATTTCATTGACTTCCGCGGTTTGGTAGCGTTTGACGCACAGCTCTCCGGCGCTTTCTTCGTGCCCGGCCAACATGCCGCCAAGCATGACAAAATCCGCCCCGGCGCAGAAACTTTTGCACACGTCGCCCGGCACGGTGCAGCCTCCGTCGGCGCACACCATACCGCCCACGCCGTGCGCCGCATCGGCGCATTCTATCACCGTGGAAAACTGCGGGCGTCCCACGCCGGTCAGTTTGCGCGTGGTGCAGACGGAGCCGGGCCCGATGCCCACTTTTACAATGTCGGCACCGCTCAAAATCAAGTCTTCGCTCATATCCCCGGTCACCACGTTTCCGGCCATAATCAGGCTTTCCGGCCAGGCCTGGCGCACTTTACGCACGTAATTGACCAAATACGGCGAATAGCCGTTGGCTACGTCAATGCAAATATTGCCCGCCAGCCCCGTTTTCATCACGGCGGTCAGTTTTTCGAAATCCGCGTCCGACACCCCGGAACTGACAAAAATCAAATCATTTCCGCCGAAAGTTTCAGCGTTTTGTTTTAAAAAAGAAATCAGCTCTTCCTGCGCATAATGTTTATGCAGCGCGGTAAACAATTTCTGTTTTTGCATTTCGCGCGCAATTTCCATCGTGCCGGTGGTAAACATGTTGGCCGCCACCACGCCGGTGGCTTCTATGGCGCGCGGGCACCAGCGGAAAGTGTAGCGGCGGATAATGTCCACCTGGGAGCGCGAAGCCAGCGCAGAGCGTTTGGGGCGCAAAAGCACGTCGCAGTAATCTAATTGAACGTCGTCTTGAATTCTCATACATCACTCCGCCCGGCCAAATTGGCGCAAGCCGTCCGGGCCGTTAGATATCATAGCAAATTAAACGGCCCGGCAGTTGGCAATCCCGGACTATTTAGTTATAATAAGTAGAAAAGAAGCCTTCTGACGCTATATTTAACAAACGGAGCGTGAATCTATGCATTTTCCTTTCTCCGCCCGGCGCGGCGGATTTACGTTGATTGAACTTTTGGCCGTGGTGCTCATTATCGGCATACTCAGCGCGTTTGCGGTGCCGCAATACCGCAAATCCGTGGAGCGCGCGCGCGTGGCGGAAGCGCAAACGCTGATACGTTCCATTTATGATTCATGTGAACGGCTGGGCTGGGAGCGTTCCAATGCCGCCACAACGGTTTACAACTGCATCCAACTCAGCAACCCCAATGAAAATATTTTTCCGAAATTGGACATCATGGTCAAAGGGCAATTTTCCGGCAGACGGCTTGTGACCGATAATTTCCTTTATGAAATCATCGGCCCGGGACGTTTGAGCGTGACCGCCCGGCCAATTAGGGGC
>CAMGSK010000109.1 GCA_946061795.1 uncultured Elusimicrobium sp. | reverse complement strand
GCCCCCTGCCTGCCCCCGCTGGCCCCCCGGCGGGGCCCCAGGGGGCGGCCTCCAGCCACCCCTCCGCGGCCACCGTCGGGTATCCGCGGGAATCCAGCACTTCTCTGCCGGTTATTTTTTTAATCTTAGCCATCTCTCCCCCTTGTCCGGCCCGTTTGGGCTAGACGATGCTGTCTATGATTTTTTTGCCTTCTTTTATTAGGACGGCGGGCATCTTTTCATCCGGCGCTTCCGCGTACAGACGAATCAGCCGTTCCGTGCTGGACGGACGTATGGCCAGCCAGCTGCCGCCTTTTAAAATGAATTTAAACCCGTCGGTGGAATCAATGCGCCATACGGAAGTTTTGTTGACGGCCAGCGGCGGTTTGATGTCCAGCCGTTCCATAATGCGGTTGATTTCCGTTTCCGTTTTGGGGATACTGACCTTTTGGTCGTACATGGGACGGTATTGTTTGTAAAATTCTTTGCGCAGCTGTTTGAGCGTTTTGCCTTCTACGGCCAGCATGTCTATGACCAAAAAGCAAGCCAGAAGGCCGTCTTTGTCCGGCACGTGGTTGGCCACGGCGATGCCGCCGGACTCTTCCATGCCCATAATGTATTGGCCGGTGGTCATTAGTTCGGTAATGTATTTGAAGCCGACGGGCGTTTCGCGCATCATTAAGCCGTGTTTTTTGGCCACCTGGTCAAACAACGTGGACGTGATGACGCTGCGCACTACGCGGCCTTTTTGCTTTTTGTTTTTAACGATATGGTGCAGCAGCATGGGGCCGATTTCGTTGGGGGACACCCATTCCCCGTCCGAATCAATAATGCCGAATTTGTCGCAGTCGGGGTTGCAGGCGATGCCCAAATGCATTTTCTTGGACAGAACGAGCTTTTTCAGTTTTTCCAAACTGACGGGCCCGGCGTTGGGGGCTTTGCCTCCAAATAAAACGTCTGTTTCTTCGTGAACGGCTTCCAGCGTTGCGCCGCATTTTTCCAACGGAGCGCGGAAGTAGTATTGCGCCGCGCCGAACAGCGGGTCCAAAGCGATTTTGAGTTTGGCTTTTTTGAGCGCTTTTGCGTCCACCAGCTTTTCCACGTGCGCCATATATTCTTTTTTGAGCGAATTGGTGGGCGTGACGGCGGAATTGAGGTGGTCAAATTCGGTGGAGGAAGCTTTGAGCACTTGGGCGGAGGGGCCCGGCGTGCGTTTCTCAATGTCTTCCACGATTTCGTTGTTGGCGATGCCGCCGTAGTAAGCGATCCATTTCAGGCCGCAGACGTGATAGTCCGCTTCGCTGCCTGTAATGACAATGGCCCCTACGGCCGCCTCTTTCAGTACGTTCCATTCCGCTACCGGCGTGGGCAGCGGTTCGTCGGCCATCTTTACGCTGATGCCGTTGGCCAGCAAGGCGTTGACCGCCACATAAGCCAGCTGTTTGGACAAAAAGCGCGTATCATAGCCCACAATCACCAGGGGCTTTTTGGGTTTTTTACCCTGCGCCTGGCAGTGTTTGACGTATCCCGTGCCTTCAAATCCGTAGAAAGAGTTTTCCAAAACATGGTCGGAAATCCCGAAAGCCAGCCGTTGTACGGACTGGGCCGTTAAATTCTCTGCAATGACCGCCCGAAAACCGGAGGTGCTGAATTTAATGTCTTCGCTCATAGTGCTGGTATTATACTAAAAAAAGGGCATTTTTTCACTTTTTCTTACCTTATAATGCAAAATAAGCGGCCGGAGGGGGCCGGCGCGGCGGCAAAAATGCTAAAATAAACCTAACTTTGCAGAGGATACAAGCATGAATTTTGAATACGTCAAACAATTTGTCAAAGACGCGGGCCTGCCCAATTACCGTATCGGCCAGGTGAAAGACGCGGTGTACAAGAACGGCATTTCTTCTTGGAGCCAAGCCACCGCCTTGCCCGCCGATTTGCGCGAAAAATTGGAACAAGAACGTCCCATTTTAAGCTTTACCGTCAAAAAAATGGTCTTTTCCGAAAAAGACCGCGTGGCCAAAGCGTTGCTGAAGTTAAAAGACGGACTGTTGATTGAAACCGTGCTTTTGCGCCCGCATGACGGGTGGAGCGTGTGCGTATCCACGCAGGTGGGCTGTGCGATGCGCTGCAGCTTCTGCAGTACGGGCCGAATGGGGTTTAAACGGGATTTGACGGACGAAGAAATCGCCGACCAGGTGTTGATGTGGTTTCAATACGTGAAAAAAGAAAAACTCGGCGAACGTATTTCCCATGTGGTGTTTATGGGCATGGGTGAGCCGCTGGTCAATTATTTGAACGTGGTAAAAGCCGTACAAAATCTGACCAATCCGGATTACCTTAACATCGGCGCGCGGCATATTTCCATTTCCACCTCCGGCGTGGCGGAAAAACTGCACAAACTGGCCGTGGATTTGCCGCAGGTGAACTTGGCCGTTTCTTTGCACAACGCCGATAATGACGAGCGCAGTAAGCTGATGCCCGTCAACCGCCGTTGGGATTTGGATGAGCTGCGTTTGGCTCTGGACGAATATTTGGCCATGACGGGCCGGCAGGTGTTTTTGGAATATGCGGTCATTGACGGAGTGAACAACCGTCCGGAACATATCCGCAAACTGGGCAAATGGATACGCGACAGCAAATTCAGCTATTTGCTGCACGTCAATTTAATCGCCTGCAATTTGGGCCGGGGGGAGAAAACCGACGACCGTGCCGTGCAGGAGATGGCCAAAGCGCTCAAAGCCATGGACATCGGGGTCACCATACGCAAAAGCATGGGCAACGACATCAGCGCGGCCTGCGGGCAGCTGGCTTCCAAAAATTAGGAGAAGAATTATGAAAAAAACTTTTTTGATCATCGCTTTATGCGGTTTTTTGGGCGCATGCGCCGGCGTAAACCAGGCCAATTTGGACTGGATCCCCATTGGGCCGGAGTTTCCGGCCAAGACGGCGGCGGAGGTGGAAATCTTTACCGACCGGGCCCAAATTACCCGTCCGTACGGAAATCTGGGTTTGTTGCGCATTAAAAATTTGAACCCGGACCGGGACAGCCTCAAACGCGGCGTTCAGCGCGGACGCAAATTCGTGGCGGCCAAAGGCGGCGACGCGCTCTTTTTGGGACAATACAACAGCGCCGAGGACGGCGCGCCGAACCCAAAAGTCACGCTGATTATTTACGCGTTGAAATACGGGGACAATCTGACGGATGCGGATTTAAAAGCCATGCAGGATTTTGAAGTGGAGGGCGCGCTGAACAGCAGCGTGGGATTCTGATGAAAAAGAAAGCCATTGTTTTGTTTTCCGGCGGTTTGGACAGCACCACCTGTTTGTATTGGGCTTTGGACCGCGGATATGAGTGCGAAGCGCTGACCGTGGCGTATGGCCAGAAACACGACCGGGAAGTCCGCGCGGCCGAAACCATTGCCCGCCGTCTGGGCGTCAAACAACATTTCGTCACGTTGAATCTGCCGTGGTTAGTCAGCAGTTCTTTGGTGGATAAAAATCAACAGATTCCGGACCAACCTTTGGAACAAATAGAAAGCGGGAAAATCCCTTCCACATATGTGCCCGGGCGCAACTTGATGTTTTTGTCCGTGGCGGCTTCTTTGATGGATGCCATACACGCAGACGCCGTGGTGGCCGGCCCCAACGCCATTGATTTTTCCGGTTATCCCGATTGTACCCCCGCATTCTTTCAGGCCGCCGCGCAAGCCATTAATTTCGGCACGGAGCGGGGCGTCACGCAGGGGGTGGAAGTCCTTGCGCCGCTGATGGATTTGAGCAAGACCGACATCGTCCGTTTGGGCGTTAAACTGGGCGTTCCGTTTGAGCTGACTTGGAGCTGCTATAACGGGGGGGATAAACCCTGCGGTCATTGTGATTCCTGCAAATTGCGCGCGCGCGGCTTTGCCGAAGCGGGCGTGAAAGACGGTTCCGTGGAGGAATAAAAATGAAAAAATGGATGCTTATGACGGCATTATTTACCTGTGCTTTCTGTGCGTATGCGCAGGACGGAGCGGAAGCGGGAGCCCCTGCGCAGTGCAATTTACCCCAAGAAGCGGCGAAACTGACTCCGGCACAGACAAAACAGGAGACGCCGTTTTTAGCGTTTTCCTCGGAAGAGCAGTATAAACGTTTTAAAGCCCGCAATAAAGAAATACGCAAGTTGGCCAAAGCGTACCGCAAGGCAAAAACGGAAACTAAAAAAGCGGAAATTAAAGCGCGTTTGAGCCAAATCGTGTCCGAGGCGACGGATGAAGGACTTGCCTGGTCCAAATGGCGTATTGCGGCGGAAAGGGCCAATTTGGCGCAGTGGGAGCAAAAGATTGCGGAGCAAGAAAAGGATTTGCCGGGGGTTAAAGCCCGCCGGGTAGATGACATTTTGAGCGGAGAAGCGCAACGCCGCCACGAACTGGCGCAGAAACGCTGGAAAAAAGAAATGAAAGACCGCAAAAAATACATGAAATAACGGACATCTGTTCTGTGTAAAATTTTATAAAAAGCCCCGGGTTTTTCCCGGGGTTTTTGTTTTAAAATTGCATGAAGAGCCCCTCTTTGGGACCATAAAAAAGGGAGATACCAGTTTTGGCTCATCCCAAAACTCATATCTCCCCGTTCCC
>CAMGSK010000108.1 GCA_946061795.1 uncultured Elusimicrobium sp. | reverse complement strand
ATTCATTATACTACACACAATGGTTAATTAAAGTCGGTTTCCTTGGGCAGCTGAGGCAAGGTGAAATGTTTTTATAGAAAAGAATTAAGAGAGATTGGAATTGTTAGAGAATTTTGTGCGCGGAAAAAATATTGCCGAATTTTTCGTTTAGTGTTTGTGCCCAAAACCTAAAACAAAAAATCCCCGCTTGCGCGGAGATTTTTTTGTTTTAAATGGTCGGGGCGGCGGGATTTGAACCCACGACCTCACGGTCCCGAACCGTGCGCGCTACCAGCTGCGCTACGCCCCGTATATTACGGCAATGAACTGAAAATAAATGGTCGGGGAAGCGGGAATCGAACCCGCGGTCTCTCGCACCCCAAGCGAGCACTCTACCACTGAGCCATTCCCCGGATAAATTGTCAATGCTTTTTACTGCCGTACATATATTTTAGCATTCTTTTAGCAGTTGGGAAAGAGTTTCTTTTATTTCCGAGAGAAATTTCACGTCCGTTGCGTTTTTTTTCTCGGCCTTTGCCGACGGGGAATATTTGGAGAGCTGTTTTTTGGCTCCTTCCAGCGTCAGCTTGTGTTTATAGATTAAATCTTTGATTTTAAGAATGGTATAGACGTCGTTTTTGGTGTAGCGGCGGTGACCGCTTTCCAGCCGGATGGGCTTAATCAAGCCGAACTCCGCTTCCCAGTAGCGCACGGAATATTCCGGCACGCCGGTGATGCGTTTGACGTCGCCAATGGAGAAATAATCTTTTTGTTCCAATTCCTCAAGTCCCATGTATATATTATAGCAAAGAGCTTTGCCGTGCCGTTATTTTGATTGAAGCTTGACTCGTTTTTTTTTTTTTGATACCCTGTACATGCTGTAGAAAAAAATTGTTTATAGAAGATGTTAGAGGCCTTCCGGGCTTTTATAAGGAGAAAAAAGTGAAACAAGGTTTTACGTTGATAGAATTGCTGGTGGTGGTATTAATTATCGGTATTTTATCTTCCATTGCTTTGCCTCAATATTCCAGAGCGGTGGAAAAAGCGCGCGCGGCGGAGGCCGTGGTAATGGCTGACGGCATACATAAAGGGGTGCTCCTTTATTATTTGGCGAATAATTCTTTTCCTTCTTCATTGGATGATTTAGATATAGAGGTAAACCCTTCCAAACATTTTGATTTTCTGTTAAACAGTAGTGCATACGTCTCTTGGGGGTTTCGCGTGCGTCGGTTGGGAAAACGTTTTTCGGGTTTTGAAGAGGGCTATTATGAGCTGACCTATGGATATGATAGCAACGGCAAACTGCTTTATCGCACGTGTACGGGGCATCCGTGCAAATACGTGGTATCTCCTACCGGAACTTATTATGGAATGACGACCTTTTAATGAACTGTTGGAAGACGATTTTAAACGCGGGAATGTTTGCGCTTATTATAAGCGGGATATTTCTGCGTTTTGCTTTTTTGTTTATAGCGTTTGAATATGACGAGCTTTTTACGGTCATTACCGTTGATCCCGCTCTGGCGCTGGGGTGGATTGTTAAAAACTGGCTGATGATTGACGTACATCCTCCGCTGTATAATGTATTGTTGTATTGGTATAACCAATTGTATTATTGCACGGCGGAATGGTGGATTCGTGTTCCCAGTTTGTGTTTCTCTCTGGCGGCTGTGTGGGCGTCGTGGCGGATGTTCCCTTCCGGATTGGGAAAAGGCGCCCGGTGGACGTTTGTGGGGCTTACGGCGTGTTCTTTTCAGTTGATTCATTTTGCTCCTCAGGCGCGTTCGTACAGTCTGCTTCTTTTGCTGTCCGTATTGCAGATGTTTGCTTCCTTGGATATTTGGCGTTCCGTTCAAAAGGATATCAACGTCCCCTGGCGCAAGTGGGCGTTTTGGAGCGTTTGGAGCGTTTTGTTGTGTTATACCCATTATTTTGGGGTGGCGGTGTTTTGCGCTTCTTCTATCATGCTGTTAGGGCAGCGTTTCGTTTTGAAAAGGCGTTTTTGGGGGCTATTTTTCTGCAGTTTGGGGACGTTTGGATGCGCTTGTCTTTGGCTGATTCCCAATTTTATCTCCAACTGGTCCCAAAAACGTTTCAGCGGAGAGTGGTGGGCCGCCGAATACCGCTTAACGGAAGGCATTTTTTATACGGCTGAATTTCTTTTTTCTTCCTATTTTATTTACATATTGGTCTGTCTGGCGTGTTTGGCGGCGGTGGCGGCGGATTTCCGCCGTGTCGTACACAAGAAAGACTATGGGTTGCTGTCCGAAAAAGTATTTTTGTTCGGAGTGATTTCCATTGTCGTTCTGACTATATTGTTGATGTCTCTGAAGTTGTATTTGATGGTTCCTCGGTTTTTTATTGTTTTGTTCCCTTATGTGTATTTGTTTGTATCTTTATGTTTGGGACAATATGTGGAAAAATCCCTGTTGGTGCGTGCTGTGTTGGTGGGAATTTGTGCGTGGAATGTGTTTTCTTTTGAATCGTATGCCTTGCAGCGCTACCGCCGGATGCCCGATAACGCCAAAGAGTTCGCCGTACATTTTTTGACTCAGCATAAGGAGCCGGAACTTTTTGTGTTTGTCATGGAGGGCTTGCCCCGGGAGGCTTTGCAAGCCATGTTCAGTTATTATATACAGACGTATTACGGACGCCGGGACATATCCGTCCGGGTGCTTAATACAGTGGATGAGGGAGAAATACCCCGTTTATTGACGGCTCATCCCGGCACCGTCATCTGGCTGCCGAATTGCTCCAATTTTAAGATCTCTTATTTGAAAAAACAGACGGGACTGCCCTTGGTCCGTACGAAAATCTTGGGCTCGCATTGTGAATTGAAATTGCGTTCTCCGTAGAGAATATTTTGATTAAGTATGAAAAAACCCGCTCTTATAGAGCGGGTTTTTTTGTGCGGCGGCAAACTTATCCAAATATCCACACTTTCAGCCAATAGGAGACGGCGGCTATCAGGGCCGAGGCCGGAATGGTGATAAACCACGCCCATACGATGCGGTTGGCTACGCCCCAGCGTACGCTGGAGAGACGGCGCAGGGAACCTACGCCCACAATCGCGCCCGTAATGGTGTGCGTCGTGCTGACGGGCACGCCGAGAAAAGACGCGGTCAAAATGGCAATGGCCGAGCCGGATTCGGCGCAAAATCCGTCCACCGGGCGCAGCCGGGTAATTTTTTGTCCCATGGTTTTAACGATGCGCCACCCGCCGGACAGCGTGCCCAGCGCGATGGC
The DNA here is from genome assembly GCA_946061795.1 of uncultured Elusimicrobium sp. Classification (GTDB taxonomy): domain Bacteria; phylum Elusimicrobiota; class Elusimicrobia; order Elusimicrobiales; family Elusimicrobiaceae; genus Avelusimicrobium. The sequence continues at coordinate 1,469 of CAMGSK010000108.1, read as the reverse complement.
TCCCTGACACAGCAGCACCACGCTTAAAGGAATGATGAAATGACCCTGGGCGATTTGGTGCAGTTCGTCGTAGCTGAGCAAAAAGTCCCGTATGGGGGCCGCCTGCGCGCTGGCCATGCCGCCCAAAAGCAACATGCTGATAATACCCATGGTTTTCTGCGCATCGTTGCCTCCGTAGGAGAGACTGTAGGCCGCGGCGGAAAAGAGCTCCGCTTTGCGGAAAATGCGGTCCACTTTGTACGGATTGACCTTACGGAAAGCGTTAAACACCAGCGTGCCGATCAACGTGGCCAGCAAAAAGCCCAAGAGGGGGGAAATAAAAATAAACAGCACTGTTTTTATAATTCCGCCCGCCACCAGCGCTTGCAGGCCGCCTTTTACCACCCCGGCGCCGATTAAACCGCCGATCAGCGCATGGGAAGAGCTGGAAGGGAGCCCCAGCCACCAGGTCAGCAAATTCCACGCGCACGCTCCCATTAACGCGCCGAATACCAGGTTGGCGTCCACGATGTCAATGTGCACGATGCCGCTTCCCACCGTCAGAGCGACGGCGGTGTGAAACACCAAAAACGCGATAAAGTTGAAAAACGCGGCCCAGATGACGGCTATTTTGGGGGAGAGCACGCGCGTGGATATCACGGTGGCGACGGAGTTCGCCGCGTCGTGAAACCCGTTCAGATAGTCAAAAAACAACGCCAAAATGATAAGGAAAAGAATCCACGCCATAGCTTAGTTGTTCTTTACCAGAATGGATTCTACCACATTGGCCGTGTGCTCACAGTAATCGGCCACGTTTTCGGATTCTTCAAACAGTTCTTTTTGTTTGATAATCATAATCGGGTCCGGCTGGTTTTGGAACAAATCGGCAATTGCTTCGTCGCGGATAACGTCCGCTTCGTTTTCCAAGCGGTTGATTTCCACGCATTGCATCAGGGTTTCTTTCATCAGTTTTTTGCTGCGCAGCGCGCCGACGGCTTTTTGCAGCGCTTTGGTGGAATTGGCCAATACGGCGGCCATCTTTTTGGAATAAATGCTGGGCTGTTTTATTTGATAGAGGCAAAAACGGTTGGTAATCATATACAGGCCGTCCACCACGTCGTCCATATGATTGGCCAGCGCCATGATATCTTCGCGGTCAAAAGGGGTGATGAAGGTTTCGTTGAGCGTATTGATAATGGTGTGGGTCAATTCGTCTCCGTAATGCTCTTTTTCATGCATGGCGCGCACGTTTTCCGGCGTGAACGCGGCCTCATCCACCAGTTTTTTGTACAAGTCGGCCGCGTGGACCAAATTTTCGGCCTGCCTGTCAAACAAATCAAAAAATTTCGCTTCTTTGGGGATAAACATGTTTGCCCTCCGGGGGGTGCAACGGGATAATTTTATTATAACAAAATCCAAAAGAAACCCCGCTCCGGACAGGCGCGGGGCGTGCGTTATTTCTTTAAAGCTTCCGGCAAATTGACTGCGGC
>CAMGSK010000107.1 GCA_946061795.1 uncultured Elusimicrobium sp. | reverse complement strand
TTTTTTTTTGATAAATTTTGCATATGAACAAAATTTATCAAAAATCATTCTCCGGCGATAAAGACGCCGGATTTACGCTGATAGAACTACTAGTAGTTGTTTTAATCATCGGTATTCTGGCGGCCGTTGCGCTGCCGCAGTATGAGAAGGCGGTATGGAAAAGCCGCGCTGTTCCTTTGCAAATTTGGGCGGGAAAAATATTGGAAGCCGAAGAGTTATATTACATGGCCAACGGCCGCTATACCCAGTGTCTGGACCGATTGGATGTGGATTATGCTTCCGCGTTTCCTGCTGTGGTATCCCAAAAATCCGGTTGGTACGATGGCGGAGGATGGGCCAATGACTGTGTATTGTCCGTTAGTACGCAGGGGCAATCTCCGGGGATGCGGCTGAGTTTAGAAGAAAATTTTCTAAAAGTATTGTTTTTGTCAGGCAAATATGAGAGCAACGGATTTGGCGTTTATTTTGCTTTGTCGGCGGAAGAACGAAAGGTGGGGGGATTATGGGGAATGTGCAGCGGAATGGGAGATATTTATGGCTGGCAAAAAATGCTTAACGCTATGGGATATTCCCGCGCGGTAGTGGGCAATTATCTTTGCCACCAGCAGCTTAACAAATAATAAATCTTTCCTTCGGCAGAAGAAGGACCGGCCAGCACTTTGAAGCTTTGGCTGGCTAAAACCCCGGGCGATTTTTCCTCTCTGTCTAAAAATTCCGTCGGTTTGCGGCGCAACTTGCGGATGCGGTCGGCCTTTCTGTTGAAATTTCTCCGCGAAACGTAAAAAATCCCCGGGGAATGTTCCCCGGGGATTTTTTTTATTCCTGATAATCTTTCAGCATTTTGGTGCGGCTGGGGTGGCGCAATTTGCGGATGGCCTTGGCTTCTATTTGGCGTACGCGCTCACGCGTGACGTTAAACATTTTGCCCACTTCTTCCAGCGTGCGGGGATAGCCCGAATCAATGCCAAAACGCAGGCTGATAATTTTCGCTTCCCGTTCCGACAGCGTGGCCAGCACGTCGGCCACTTCCTGTTTGCGCAAAAAGTCCACGGCGGAAGTGGTCGGGTTCGGCCCGGTCTTATCTTCAATAAAGTCTTCCAGGTTGGAGTCCTCATCTTCGCCGATAGGCGTGGACAGGGAGATGGGGTCCTGCATGATTTTCAGCACGCTTTTGACCTTTTCCACGGACAGGCGCAACGTTTTGGAATAATCTTCCAGCGTCGGTTCGCGGCCGTGTTCCTGACGGAATTTGTTGGTCACTTTGGTTAGTTTGGACACCAATTCTTTCATGTGCACCGGAATGCGGATGGTATTGGCCTGGTCGGCAATGGCGCGGTTAATGCTCTGGCGTATCCACCAGGTGGCGTAAGTGGAAAATTTAAATCCGCGTTTATATTCAAATTTTTCCACGGCTTTCATCAGCCCCAGACCGCCTTCTTGAATCAGGTCGGACAGTTCTAAGTTGGAGTTGACGTGTTTTTTGGCGATGGACACCACCAAGCGCAGGTTGGCTTTGATGAGTTTCAATTTATCCTGCAAAATCATGTCTTCAAAAAACACGATGCGGTCGTTGAAGGATAAAAATTCTTTTTCCGTCATGGGCAGCGCTTCCACCATGCGGTCGTGGCGGGCGCGCACGGCCTCAATATTGGTCAGCGCGCGGTCTAGTTCTTCCAAGGTGAATTTGGTTTTTTTCTTAAAATCTTTTTCGGAGATTTTTTTGTTTTTGAATGAGACGACCAGTTTTTTAACGTCGGCGTAGGGGCCGAAGTAATCGTCAAAACGCTGCAGGTCCCCGCGGGTTTCGTTGAGGCGGTCGGCCAGGTTTTTGATTTTGTTGGTCAGACGTTTGATTTTGTTTTGGTTCAAATTCAGTTTGATGATGCGCGCCACCACTTCTTTTTGCTTTTCTTCCAGAAGCTCGATGTTGCGGTTGCGTTTTTTGTCGGACAGGTTCTCTTCGCGCAGTTCTTTCATCAGTTTGGTGATTTCCTGTTCGCGTTTGCCGATGAACTGAGCCGCTTCTTTAAGCTTTTTGCGCATGTTGTTAAGCTCGCGCGTGGTGCGTTTGCCGCGCGGCATGAGCTCTTTGGTGGTCATTTCTTCCTGGTCCACCAGTTCTTCCCAGTTGCAAATTTCGCGCATGGTAATCGGGGATTCCAGCACCAGCTTGCGCAGTTCTTTTTCGCGCTCGCGGATGTTGCGCGCCAGGGTGATTTCTTCGTCGCGCGTCAAAAGCGGCACGCGGCCCATTTCGGACAAATACATCCGGATGGAGTTGGAAATGTCGGGGTTGGAGGCCCATTCTTCGGTGTAGGTTTCTTTGTCGGCGGAAGATTTAAATTTTTTGTCGTCCACCACCTGAATGCCCATGTCTTCCAGCGTGCCCATCAGGCCGTCAATGTCTTCCGCGCTCATGGAATTGGAGGTCAGCGACCGGTTGATTTCGTCCAGCGACAGCATGCCGCTTTCTTTCCCCGCGTCCACCAATTCTTTTAAAGCTTTATTTCCGGGATTTGCCATAATGTTTGGTACCTCTTCCGCTAATTTTTTAATTTGTTTTGCAGCTGCGTCATCCGTTGCAGCAGTTCGGCCGGCACTTGTCCCGCGCCGGCGGTTTTAATCTGTTGGCGTATGGCGGCCAGCTGCCGCCGGGCGGCTTCTTTTTCCACCGCTTTTTTGCAGTCGGGTATGTCCCGCTGCGCCTGAAAATCTTTGGGCAGTTCCGTCACGGACAGACGCACCGCCAATTTGGTTTGTTCCGGGACCAGCGCGCAAACGCGGTCCGTGAATCCTTCCGCGGCGGGATTTTCCCGCGCGGCTTTGCATACGGCTTGGAGCAATTTCCCCAGGGAGCGGCTGTCAAACGCGCCGGCCAATTCCTCACATCCGGCCGCGTACTGCGGAAAGCGCAGCAGCCAGCCCGTCAAATTTTCTTCCGCCGCGTTGAAGCTTTCCCGTACGGGGGCGGTTTCTTGAGGCCGGAAGCGTTGCGCAAAACGCGCCGAAGTTTGCTCTTTGCCGCGCAAACGCTCCAACACCAGCGCTTCTTCCACTCCCACCCGTTCGGCCACGTATTTGACCCATTCGCGCCGCACAATCGGGTCGGGCTGTTTGAGCAGCGTTTCAATCAGTTCGTTGACGACGAGCGTCTTTGCCTGCGCCGTCAAAGGCTGCGGATGCAAATCCAGTTGAAGAGCCGTATGAAATTCTATGAGGTCGCGGGCATGATCCAGCACCTCTTCAAATTTTTCCGCGCCGTATTGGGCGATGTATTCGTCCGGGTCCAAGCCTCCGGGCAAGGAAGCCACTTTGACGAACAATCCCTGCTCAATGAGTATCAGCGCGCCGCGCAAGGCCGCCTTAATGCCCGCCGCGTCCGGGTCAAAGAGCACGATGATGTTGTCCGTGTAGCGTTTAAGCAGCTGCGCGTGGTCCGGCGTGAGGCTGGTGCCCAGCGGGGCCACCGTGTTGTCAAACCCCGCCTGATGACAGGCAATCACGTCCATGTACCCTTCCAACAGCACCGCGCGGCCCTTTTTGCGTATGGCGGGGCCCGCGAAGTTCAAGCCGTAAAGCACGTGGCTTTTGCTGAACAGCAGGGTTTCGGGGGAGTTTAAATATTTGGGCTCTCCGTCTCCCAAAATACGTCCGCCGAAACCTACCGCTTCCCCGCGTTGGTTGATAATGGGGAAGGTCAGCCGGCCGCGGAAATAATCCCGCGCGCCGTAGGAGGTCAACACGCACAGTCCCACCTCTTTCAAGTTTTGGGGTGCGTATCCGGCGGCCTGTGCGGCGCGGCACAAAGCCGTCGCGTCGTTTTTGGCAAAGCCGAGCTCAAATTTCTGCACGGTTTCTTTGGTCAGATTGCGGCTTTTGACGTAATTGCGGGCGAACTCTCCGCCGGCGGACATCAAATTTTTGTGGTAAAACGCTTTGGCGAAATCCAGCGTTTTGCGCGCGTTGATGCGCCGTTGCTCGTCGGGAGAAAAGCCTCCCTGCGGTTTGTATTCCACCCCGGCCAAATCGGCCAGTTTGCGGACGGCTTCGTTGAAGGAGAGGCTTTCTATTTTCATCAGAAAATCAAAAACGTCGCCCCCTTCCTGACAGCCGAAACAGTAGTACAAACCTTTCTCCGCATTGACGGTAAACGACGGGGTTTTTTCTTTGTGAAACGGACAGCACGCTTTCCAGGTCTTGCCGGCTTTTTTCAAATGCGGCACGTACTGGCGCACCAGTTCCACGATGTCCACGCGCTGTTTGATTTTTTCGGCCAGGTTTTCCCGTATCATGCAATGTCCGTTGTTTTCCGTCGGTATTCCGTACGCGCGTATGCGCCCGCGCGCATACGCCAAAGAAGGCAATAGCCCTCGGTTCCCCTCGGACTATTGCCTGTAAAACCACTTATATTAATAGCGCCGGCGTTTGGTGCGGCGGGCGCGGCGTTGCGCTTCTTGCGATTTGATTTTGCGTTTCACGCTGGGCGGCATGTAGGTCTCGCGGCGTTTAATCTCCTTGAGAATGCCGTTTTTTTCGCATTCGCGTTTGAAACGTTTGAGCGCCTCTTCCAGATGTTCGGCGTCTCTGACTTTCACAAAAACCATTTACTTTTTCACCACCTTCTGTTGCCAGCCAAAAATCGGTACGAAAAAACTTCTTATTTATTATATAAAACTTTTTGTCGTTTGTGGGGAAAAAGGGAGGGCTT
>CAMGSK010000106.1 GCA_946061795.1 uncultured Elusimicrobium sp. | reverse complement strand
CACAAATGACGAGTGCGTAATTGTGGACAAAGAGCCGTGCGGATGTTTAAAAGGACCGGAGGGAGTGACGGCCATTAATTCCGCCATGTCTTTGGAATTTTCCCGTCTGATGGAGAAGCAGTTTTCCGCCACGACGGCTTGCCCGTCCGTCGGGTCCGTTGAGCGGGAATGTTCCGCCACGGCCCGCGCGGAATGCCGCCACGGCCGCTGTAAGATTGTGTATTAAAGAAAATCATGAGTTTGCTGCATCGCCCTTTTTTGCATGAAAAATCGCCCAAAGAGCCTTCCCGTTTTCTGGCTTTTTGGGCCCGTTTGTGCAAATGGACGATGAGACTTGTCTTTTTGGCCGTCTGCGCGTGCGCGACGGCTTATTTGTTCGCCCAGGGATACCCAAAGCCTTCCTTCTCGCTGCTCATGTGGCTGGCTTTGGCTCCGTTTGTGCTGGGGGTAGTGCGGCTGAAAGGTTTTTGGCGCGCGGTTTGGTACTCCTGGTTTACGGGGCTGCTGGTATATGGGGCGTTGTATCATTGGGTATTTGTCACCTGCGTCAAGGGCGGCGGCATGGAACCCGGTCTTTCTTCCGCGGCGTGGCTGGGGCTTTCGGCGCTTATGGCGGTGCAGTTTGCCGTATTTGGAGCGGGTTGTTTTTATTTGAAGCGTCTGGGCGGAGCTTTCCCCGTGCTGGCCGCTATGGGCTGGGTGGCTTTGGAATGGGCGCATGAAATGCTGGCCACTTATGCGCTGGGATTTCCGTGGTTTTCTTTGGCGTATTCCCAGTGGAACTTGCCGCAAATTTTGCAGATTGCTCCGTTTACGGGTGCAGCCGGTGTGAGTTTCCTAACAGCGTTTTCCGGCGTGAGCGTGGGCTACGCTTTTGCCACGCCGAAGCTGGGCCGCGGGGTATTGCAGCTGGTTTTTGCAGGGCTGGCGTTTTGTCTGCCCTATGGATACGGACAATGGGCGCTGTCCCGGCCGGCGCCGCGGGCTCTGCTCAGTCTTCGCGCGGCGGTGATGCAGCCGAATATTGACCAATATAAAAAATGGTCTGCGGAATTTGAAGAGGAAATTTTAAACGTGGTATCCGATATGGGCCGCAGTCTGGAAGGCACGCAAACGCTGCTGACCGTGTGGCCCGAAAGCGTGACGCCGGGTCCCGTGCAGGAAGAGCCTTACTTTTCGCTGATGGCGGATTTGGCCAAGGACACTGCGTCTTGGCAGCTGGCGGGGTCCAACCGCACGGAAAACGGGGAGCAATACGTCAGCGCGTTTTTGTTTTCTCCGGATGAAGAGACGGTTCTGTCTTTTTATGACAAAACGCATTTAGTGCCCTTCGGGGAGTTTATTCCGCTGGAGCGGACGGTGCGTTCTTTGCTGCCGGATGTGGCGGTGCTGGGTGAGTTGGGCTCTTTTTCTCCCGGCAAATGGGAACAGCCGCTTTTGCAGGCTTCCCAGCTGCCTTTCGGCACCACTATTTGTTATGAATCCGTATTTTCTTCTTTGTGGCGCAGACAGGCGAAGGCGGGAGCCAAATTTTTCGTCAATTTAACCAATGACGCTTGGTTTTTTGACACGGCCGCTCCGTATCAGCATTTGGCCGTGTCCGTATTGCGCGCGGCGGAGCTGAACCGCCCCGTACTGCGCGCGGCCAACACGGGCATATCCGCGGTGATTGCCGCCGACGGACGGATTCTGTCCCGCGCGGAACTGGGTACGCGCGCCGTTTTGACGGCCGACGTGCCGCTGAAGCTGGGGACGGATGTGAGTTTTTATACCCGTTGGGGCGACTGGTTCGCTTGGCTGTGCGCGGCGGTGTTTTTTACGATTTTACTTTCCGTAATGGTGTTTTCTTATGAATAATATTGAATTTAAAGATGTGGAAAACGCGCTGGTTTCTTTGGCGGGCCGCGTGGAAAAAATAGGCCAAATGGAAAATATTCCTTCCAAACAAAAAGAATTGGCGGAACAAGAATCCCTGGCCGCCGATCCGTCTTTTTGGAACGATAATCAAAAGGCCAAAGCGGTCACGCAAAAAATAGACGCGTTGAAAAATTCGATAGACACGTATTTCGCCCTGCGCAAGCAGCTTGACGATGCGCAAACGCTGTATGATTTGGCGCGCGAAATGCAGGATGAAAACGAACTGCCCGGGCTGGATGCATCTTTGAAAGAGTTGGAAAAACAAATAGAAAAGAAAGAATTTGAAATCACCCTTTCGGACCCGCATGACAAACTGCGCGCCATTGTGACCGTGCATGCCGGGGCGGGCGGTACGGAATCGTGCGATTGGGCCCAAATGCTTTTGCGCATGTACACGCGCTGGGCCGAACAGCACGGAATGAAGGTGTCCGTCACCGATGTACTCAATGGAGAAGAAGCGGGTATTAGAAACGCTTCTATGATTATTGAGGGGCCCTACGCCTACGGCTATTTGAAAGGGGAAAACGGCGTGCACCGCCTGGTGCGCGTATCCCCGTTTGACGCCAACGCGCGCCGGCACACTTCTTTCGCGTCCGTGGACGTCTTGCCGGATATTGAAGATGAAATCAATATTGAAATCCCGGACCGGGATATTGAATTGGAAACTTCCCGCGCCGGAGGGCACGGCGGACAGAACGTCAACAAAGTGGAAAGCGCGGTGCGTATTTTGCACAAGCCTACGGGCATTGTAGTTTCCTGCCGCATTGAACGCAGTCAGCTGCAAAACCGCCAGACGGCTATGAAAATGCTGAAAGCGCGTTTGTATGAAATGGAGCTGGACAAAAAACGCGCCGAAGCGGAAAGACGCTACGGACAAAAAGGCGAGATCGCCTGGGGGCACCAAATCCGCTCCTACGTGTTTATGCCGTACCAGCTGGTGAAAGATTTGCGCTCCGACTGGGAAACGTCCAATATTACCGCCGTAATGGACGGAGATCTGGACCCGTTTATTTTCGCTTATCTGCGCCATGAAGCGCAGCGCAAGGCATGAGCCGCGGGCTGTATATTCATATTCCTTTTTGCCGCCAGAAATGCCGCTATTGCGACTTTGCTTCTTTTGCGGGAATGGAAAATTTGACGGACGCTTATTTGTCTGCTTTGGACAAGGAAGCGTCCTTTTTTTCGGGCCAGCGGTTTGACACTTTATATATCGGGGGAGGTACGCCGAGTCTGCTGTGCGCCGAAAAGTTGGAGCGTTTGTGCCGCATGGTTGTCCGGCATTTTGGACCCCTGGAAAATTTTGCCGAAAGTACGCTGGAAGCCAACCCCGAAAGTCTGACGCCGGAAAAATTACAGGTATTAAAAGAGGCGGGAATAAACCGCTTGAGCCTGGGACTTCAGAGTTTTGACGACGCGACGCTGCGGCGTATTGGCCGCGTGCATGACGTGGAAACTTTTTTATCCGCGTATGAAGCGGCGCGCGCTGCGGGGTTTGACAATGTCAGCGTGGATTTAATCGCCGGCTTGCCGGGCCAAACGGAGGAGGAGTTTCTTGCGGGGCTTTGGCGTGCGGCGGATTTAAAGCTGGAACATATCTCCGTATATGGGCTGCAGGTGGAAGAAGGAACGCCGTTTTACCGGGAAGGAGTGCAAACCGATGACGAACTGCTGCGGCGGGAACTGGAACAAACGCATTTTATGCTGGAAGAAGCGGGGTTTGTGCATTACGAAATTTCCAATTTCGCCCGGCCGGGGCGGGAGAGCCGCCACAACGGGAACTATTGGCTTAACGGCGAATATGCGGGACTGGGGTCGTCGGCCGCGTCTTATTTGGGAGGGGAACGCCGCTCCAATATTCCGGATGTGCGGGAATATATGTGCCGGCTGGAGAAGGGGGAAAGCACGGCGGACTTTGCCGAGCATTTGACGGGTAAAGCCCAAGCCGGGGAGCGCATTATGTTGGGCTTGCGTATGCTGGCCGGCGTGCGGCTGGATGCGCAAGAGCGGGAGATGTTTTCCCGCGAGATACAAGAAATCGTTTCCCGCGGGCTTGTGGAGCAAAACGGCGATTTATTAAAATTAACTTTTGAAGGGCTCTTTTTGGCCAATCAGGCGTTTATGGCGTTTGTGGGACCCTTTGAGGAAGAAACATGCTGATAGAACCGGTCCGCACCGCAGTGTTTACGGAAAAGCAGGATTTGCCCGCTTTTGTGCGCGCACATGTAGCACAGCTGGAAGAAAAGGACATTTTGGTCGTTTCTTCCAAGTTGTTCTGCTTGTGGAAAGGTTTGTCTGTGCCGTACCGGAGCAGACGCCAAAAAGAAGAACTCATCCGGCGGGAAGCGTCCGCCGCGTTAAAAACAAAATTGGCGTGGCTGACCGTAAAAGCCGGTATGGTGATGACCAATGCGGGCATTGACGAGTCCAACGCTGACGGCAAACTGTTGCTTTTGCCGGATGATTTGTACGCGTGCGCGCGGGAACTGCGCGCGGAACTTAAACGTGCGTACGGGCTGAAAAAGCTGGGGATTATTATTACCGACAGTATGATTTTACCGCTTCGCGCAGGAGTGATCGGTGCGGCCGCGGCGTATGCGGGTTTTGAAGGGGTGAGGGACGAACGCGGCAGGAAAGACATCTTCGGCAAGCCGTTGGAAACCACGCTGGTTAATCTGGCGGACGCCCTGGCCGCGGCGGCCGCGGCGTTGATGGGGGAGCGTAATGAACGGCGGCCGCTGTGCCGCATACAGGGGGCCCCCGTTAAATTTACGGAAAGAACCCGTCCGGACGAAATACAATATCCGCCGGAACAAGATTTATATGCGCCGCTGTTCAAAGCGTGCGGACTTATGAAACAAAGGAGAAAAAAATGATTAAAAACACCCTCGGGGAGTTTAAGAAATTCGTCATGCGCGGCAACGTTATTGATA
>CAMGSK010000105.1 GCA_946061795.1 uncultured Elusimicrobium sp. | reverse complement strand
GACAGAAAGGAACTCATAAATGAAGAAGATTACTGTTTTTATACTCGCAATTGTTCCGTTTTGACTCAAGTGCCGTATTTGCCGTGGGCCAATCCGTTCAGCATGAACCGCCGCCTGCGCAAAATGGGTTTTGAGCCCAAAAGCCAACCCTACGAAACGCCGCGCGCCGGCGCGCTGAACTATCCGCTTGCCCCGCTGAGCTGTACGGCACAAAACAAACCCAATATTTTGGTCATACTGATTGATTCATGGCGGGCCGATACGTTTACCCCGCAAGTCATGCCCAACGCTTACGCCGCTTACAAAAATTCTCCGTACGCCTTCTACTTCACCGATCATCTGGCCGGAGGCAACGCCACGGAAGCGGGCGTTTTCTCTCTGTTTTATTCCATGCCTTACTCCTATTGGGACAGCGTGACCGGAAGCAAGATCCGTCCCGCCCTGATGGACGAACTGGACAAGCAGGGCTATCAGTTCGGCGTCTATGCCAGCTCCCGCCTTAACAGCCCGGAATTTAACCAAAACGTCTTTTCCCACATAGACGGCCTGAGGATCGCGTCCAAAGGGACGGCAAAATGGGAACGGGACGAAGACGCGCAAAACGAATTTTTTAATTTTTTGGACGGACGGGACCCGAAACGGCCTTTCTTCGGCTTTTTATTTTACGATTCTGCCCACGGACAAAGTTTTCCGCCGCACGCGCACACGCCGTTCACGCCGTATGAAGACGAAATGAATTATCTTTTGCTTACCAAAAACACGGACCCGGCGCCTTATCTAAACCGCTATAAAAACTCCGTTTATTATATAGACGGCCTGCTGGGCGAAGTGTTTGCTCAGCTGAAAAAGCGCGGTCTGGATAAAAACACCGTGGTGATTTTGACGGGAGACCACGGCCAGGAAATCAACGACACCCGCCATAATTTCTGGGGTCACAACAGCAATTTCGCCAAATACCAAACGCACGTGCCGCTGCTTGTCTGGTGGCCGGGCATGACGGGAGGGGAGAAAACTTACCGCACGTCCCATTACGACGTGGTTCCCGCGCTGCTTTCCCGCGCGCTCTCTTGCGCCAACCCCGTTGCGGACTATTCCATCGGCTATGATCTCTTTAACCCGACGACGCGCCCTTGGACGCTGATTTTAAGCTACACCAACAAAGCCGTGCGCGAAGGAAATAAAATTTCCGTGCTCAACAATTACGGAGGAATGACCAATTACGATGAAAATTTCGTTCCGGCGGACACACCCGTCAGCGCGAAGGCTTTGTCGGAAAGCTTGAAAGAATTCGGCCATTTTTACAAATAACCCATGAAAACGCAAGAAATCAAAAATTTTTTGGCTTCCAAATCCTTGGAGGACCGATATATGGAATTTGCCCAATCCTCCGCCACAGTGGAACTGGCGGCTCAGGCCATAGGCTGTGCGCCGGAACGCATCGTCAAAACGCTGGCGTTTAAAACCAAGCAAGGAGCCGTCGTCATCTGCGTCTGTGGGGCGGCGCGGGTGGATAACGCCAAATTTAAAGCGTTTTTCGGGGAAAAAGCCGTATTTCCGCACGGAGACGAAGTGGAAACGCTGACCGGGCATCCGGCCGGAGGCGTGTGCCCTTTCTGTTTGGAAGAAGGCGTACGGGTGTTTTTGGACCGCTCCGTAGAAACGTTTGATACGATCTATCCCGCCGCGGGCGCGCCGAACAACGCCGTCCGGCTCAGCCCGCAAGAACTGCAAACGCTGACCGGCGCGCCGTGGATTGACGTAAGCAAACGCTGAAATTTCCCGCTCTAACCTTTTTCCCGTCATTGTCCGTGAAATGGTCCCGGGTTATACTGTATATGAAAAGCAGTAAAACAAAAGGGGGAAAACATGAAATATTTTACAGACGCATTGGCAAAATACGCGGTCTTTCGGGGCCGTGCCAACCGCCGGCAATTTTGGATATTTATGCTGGTTGCCTGGCTGATTAATGCGCTGGTCATATGGTTGACGGGCGGACGCGACGAAATGGGCAACATTTCGTTTATCGCCTGGCTGACGGGCGCGCTGTTTATTCTGCCCACGCTGGCAGTCACCGTACGCCGCCTGCATGATACGGACCGTTCCGGCTGGTGGTGGTGGATCGGCGCGGTACCGCTGATAGGCCAGATCTGGCTTTTTATTTTAATGGTGCTGCCCGGCACGTACGGGCCCAACCGCTACGGGACGCAGCCTCGTTAGCTATACGCACGGCCCCTTTTGAGACAAAGGGGCTTTTTGTCCGTTTTTTAAAATGTTATAATACCAGTGGAAATATTTCCGTTATTTTATGTAAGGAGCTGTTTGCAATGAACGCAATCAATACGTATTTTATTGACGTCATTAAGAAACACTATGTGGACTTCGCCGGCCGCGCCACCAGAGAACAGTACTGGATGTACGTGCTGTTTAACTTTATCGGCGCGTTTGTGCTGGCTTTCTTGGGCGGTATGGACAACGTCATCGGCACGCTGTTCAGCGTCTTGTACGCCGTGTACGCCTTGGCCTTGCTGCTGCCCTCTTTGAGCATCGCCGTGCGCCGCTTGCACGATACGGATAAATCCGGCTGGTGGCTGTTGATCGGCTTGGTGCCTTTTGTCGGCGGTATCGTGTTGCTGGTCTTCATGGTTCTGCCCTCCACTCCGGCCGCCAACCGCTTCGGAGACGTTAAATAATTTTCGTTCCAGAAACGCCCGCTACGGCGGGCGTTTTTTTATTTATGAAAACGATTGCCCGCCTCATCATATTTCTCATGTGCGCCGCGCTTTTATACAGCACGGCCATGTACGGCTATGTATGGATGAAAATGCGCCCGCAAACGCCCATTGCGCCCGTCTCACACATTGTTTCCGCGGCCCAACGCCCGCAAATGCGTATGCTGCACCGGGTCAATTCGGTGCGCCGCGCCAAAGCCAAAGACGGCGCTTACTCCGCTTTTGAACTGGACGTTTACCGCCACGGCGGCAAATTGCTCATTGCACATGACGAAAAAGACCTCTCTTCCGCGCCTCAGCCCGCAGACATCTTCTGCTCTGTGAAAAACCCCGGAGAAAAAACTTGGTGGCTGGACGTAAAAACAGAACTTTCCCAACAAGACATTGACGTTTTAAAAGACCAAGCGGCGCGCTGCGGGGTAAAACTCAGAAGCATGCTTTTTGAAACGGAATGCGGGCCGCAGGCGCTGCTACTGCAGAAAAACGGTCTGCCGGTGCTGCTTTCCGTTCCCCACGGATTTGACGACGACGGGGGGGACCCTCAAAAACGCATGCGCTTAAACGCGGAACTGGAAGAACAAATTCGCCGCTGCCAGCCTTTTGCGTTGGCGGGAAGTTTTGGCAAATATCCCTATTTGAAAGCCTATTTCCCGCATTACAACAAAGCCATATACAGCGCCACTACCGTCCGGCCCAGCTTAAAGAAAAAATTTCTGGCCGACGCCATACTCAAAGATCCGTCCGTCTTGATTTGGATGCAGGACGAATATACCGCGCTGCCTTTCTGATGAACTGCAGCCGCCCGGAGCGTTTTTACCGGACGGTAAACGTTATTGTATAATGGAAATATGCCAAAAAAATATTTATCCCTACTGAAAAAGTTTTTTCTTTGTCTGATAACGGCCGCAGGAGCGTTTGCGCTTTACGCCTTGGGCGCGTATTTATACACGCTGCACAATCTGCGTCCCGTCACGCCTCTGACCGAACCCAGCCAGACCGCCCCCGCCTCCTCCTGGCGTCCCGACGATATCAGCTTTGTGCATCAGACCAACAGCCGGGAACGTTTGCTGAAAAAGTCTAAAAAATACAACGGGTTTGAAATAGACACTTATACGCTGCCGGAGGAAGAAACGGTATTTGTGGCCCACGACCCCGGCCAATTGAAATATAAAATGACGATTAACACCGCCTTCGCCATGCCGCAAGACGCGCAGAACACCTACTGGTGGATTGACATGAAAACCCTCCTGACCCAATCCCAGATAGAGCAAATCCTCCGGGCCGCACGGCGGTTTGGCATTCCGCAGGACCATCTGATTTTTGAGCCCCGCATGAACCACGAGGACCAGGCGTTGCTGCTGAAGAAAAACGGCCTGAATGTCATTCTTCAGATTACCGGGTTTTACAAAGAAAACTTGGACGCGCGGCAAACCGCTTCCAAAGTGGCCGAAATACAACGCCTAATAGACCTTATCAAGCCGCTGGCCATTTCTTCGGGCATGGGGAACTATCCATATTTAAAAGCCTATTTTCCCCGCTATCCCAAAGCCGTTTGCTACAATACCACCAAGCGGCCCAGCCTTAAAAAACGTTTTATGAAACGCCAAATGCAAAAAGATCCGTCCGTCATTATGCTGTTGACCGACGAATACGATTGGGACAATTAACGCCATGCCTCATACGCATATTACCCGGGAACAGGCGATAAGCTTGCTCAAAAAATACAATCAGGAACCCTTCCACCTTCTGCATGCGCGGACGGTGGAAGCCGTTATGCGCCGCTTTGCTCACTTACTGGGCTACGGCCAAGAGGCGGATTTTTGGGCCCTCTGCGGCCTGCTGCACGACGTGGATTTTGAAAAATTTCCGCAGGAGCACTGCCTCAAAGCCCCTCAGCTTTTGGCCGAAATCGGGGCGGAGCCGGAGCTGGTTCACGCCGTTTGCTCCCACGGATACGGCCTGGCCTGTGACGTGCGGCCGGAGCACGAAATGGAAAAAGTCCTCTTCGCCTGCGACGAGCTGACCGGGCTCATCGGGGCGGCCGCCCGCATGCGTCCCTCCAAAAGCGTCAAAGACATGGAACTTGCCAGTCTGAAGAAAAAATTTAAAGACAAGAAGTTCGCCGCCGGATGTTCGCGCGACGTCATCCAACAGGGTGCAGAAATGCTGGGCTGGCCGCTGGACCAACTGCTGGAGCGCACCTTGACGGCCATGAAAGAGACGGAAGACGACGTGCGCGCCGAAGCGTCCGCTGTCTAATCCTTTACTTTTGACGACAAAAAATCCGCCCCG
>CAMGSK010000104.1 GCA_946061795.1 uncultured Elusimicrobium sp. | reverse complement strand
GAGGCCATTTCCGAAATTCTCCGCTGGTACCTACCCGTAAGCCTCGGCCTTTGCTCGCCCGGACGCCAAAAGCCAGGTGACCGTGGAATATGAAGACGGAGAACCCGTGCGCGTAGATACGGTGGTGGTTTCCACCCAGCACACGGAAGACATTTTGGACCGCAGCGGCAGCAAAATCACCGACAAATCCAAAAAAGAAATTGAAGCCGCGGCCATTTTCCCCGCTATCAAAAAATGGATGGACAAAGACACGAAAGTGCTGATTAATCCGACGGGCAAATTCGTCATCGGCGGTCCGCAAAGCGATACGGGCATGACCGGGCGCAAAATCATTGTAGATACTTACGGCGGCCGCTGCCCGCACGGAGGCGGCGCCTTCTCCGGCAAGGACCCCACCAAGGTGGACCGCTCCGCCGCCTATATGGCGCGCTACATCGCCAAAAACATCGTAGCCGCCAAACTGGCCAAAGAATGCACCGTCCAGCTGGCTTATGCCATCGGCAAAGACGAGCCGGTCGGCTTTTACGTGGATACGGACGGAACCGGGAAAATTTCCGACCAAAAGCTGGCGCAAATCGCGCGGAAAATCTTCCCGATGACGCCGCGGGGAATCATTGAATATTTCAAATTGCGCAACCCCATTTATTTGCAAACGGCCGCCTACGGACATTTTGGACGCAAAGAACTGCCGTGGGAAGCGACGGACAAGGTAAAAGCCTTACAGGCCGCAGCCAAATAAATTGGTCCGCTTTATTGCATTCTTGCCGCAAAATTGTATTTTCCCCCGGGCTTTTAACGCCGGGGGATTTTTACCTCCTTCGCCCGGCACATTGGCCGATGCGGCGTGCCTTCCGGCAGCTATGGATTCAAACCTTCTGCCCGGAGTTTACGCATGAAAGAATTTTTTTGCATGATTAGGACGCCTTCCAAACAAATTTTTCACAGCCGGAAAACGCAAAAACGCCCCGGAGTCACAAATCCGGGGCGTTGTGCGGTATTTTAGCCAATCACATCAAATTGCCAAATACTTCTTTAAAACTCTCCCAGTCACAATTCTGGACATTTTTCAACAGCTTATAAATTTCATTCATGTCCGCTTGGCACATATTATGAAATTCTTGCCAGTCCGTAATTTCCGGGTAGGCGGAAGGCTGATATTGGAAGTTTCCGCGCTTGTCAGCGGGAATCAACTTGAAAAACGCATACTTTAACGCACGTTCTTTCAGCAGGCCCTCTTCATTCAGTTCAAGCTGAAGCTCTTGGGGAACGATCCGGCCGTCCGGCATTACTTCATCTACCGTCACGGAAGCCGGGAATACCAGTCCGTGGTTGGCTGCCAAATATATATATAAACCTTCCATTACGTCCGCTTCCGTAAAACCATAACCGGCGGAGTTCAGGCGTTTCGTCGCGCCTTCAATCAAAGCCGGAATTTCCTTCATCTGCGCATCCGTCAAGTGCGGATTGAATCCCTTATACGTTTCTTCGGCATTTTGCCGGGCGGCGCGGTCAGCTTTTTCCAGCTCCGCTTCCAATTCGGCGGAAGAAACGGCGTATCCCGCCAAGGGCATCAACAATAATGCAGGAGCCAAAACGGCCCAAATTTTTTTCATGTTCATCTCCTAAATATAATTCCTACTTATAGTATGCCTTTTTTAGCCGTATCAAGCCAGCTGTTTTCAACAAAACAGACACTTTCAAACCCGTTTCCAACGGACATTTTGTACGGCTAAAACAAATCCAGCAACAACTCTTTGAATTCCTCTTCGGGAGTTTCCGGGTCGGCCAATTTATGCAAAGCGGCGCAAATTTCATTTACATATTTTTGGCCGATGTCATTATATCTCCGCCAGTCCTCCTCCCGCACTTCCACATAATCATGTACGTCATAGCTAAAATTGCGGTACGCGGCCGGCGTCAGCATAAAGAACGCGGACATCAACGCGCGGCGGTGCAAGTCCCCTTCATAATTTTTGCCGTTCACTCCGGCCCGCCGCATATCCTCCGACGTATATCTACCGGCCAGATACAACCGGGTCTGAAAATGAAGCAACAAGGCGTCCACAACGTCGTTTTCCGACACGGATGGATGGTGAAATGCCGCACGCATGCGGGCAGCCGCATTTTCAATAGACGCTTTAGAAATAGTTTCTTTTTGCGCTTCCGTTAACACGGATCCAAACCGCGGGCAAAGGGACTGTTGTGCCCGGGCTTCTCGCTCCGCGGCGCGCTTGGCGCGCAGCAACGAATCATTCCAATCAGGGGGTAAAGCCCAAAGAGCGGCCGAGGACAACATCAAACATATCATGAAAGATAAAATTTTCATAGTTTTAGATCTCCCGGTGGTTTTCTTTATCTTAGTATCCTAATTTTACGCGCTTTCCGCCAGGGTCTTTGGACCTAAACCGGGGTAGGTCCTTCGGCTCTCTTGGGAAAAATATCTTTCCGGAACCAACCCAAAATCTCCTCAACGCAAACATCCCCCGGTTCAACCGAGGGATGTTGTGATTTATCTTTTCAGAACAAAACGTCAATGGAAAGTGTTATTTGCGGCGATTAGATTTAAAAAACGCATCCCATTGGTCTCTTTCCCATTCAGGAAGTTCTTTCATGACTTCTTTCACAGTCATGGACCCGCGGTGTTTGCTGCAGTTGTTGCCGCCCTTCACTTTGGTATTAGCGCCCGCATCCAGCAGAGCTTGCGCCATTTGTTTTGCCTCGGCAAAAGGCAAATGCCCATAACCGGAGAAAAGATTGCCCGTTCTGGCCACCACCAAGGCCAAAGGCGTCATACCGCAGCGGGTGACAGCGTTTACATCCGCACGATAGTGCGCCAACAAATGAATCATTTTCACCCGTTGATTTACCGGATAGGTAGCACGGCCCACCACTTGTTCCAAGGCAAAGTGAGAAAGGTCTTGGTCCCAAGACACGCTGCCGGAGCCGGTTCTCTCCCAATACCCCTCCCACGAATAGTTGGGGTCGGCGCCGGCGCGAAGCAACATTTCAGCGGTTTGCAAATTTCCGGTACGCGCGGCATACCCCAGCGGCGTATCTATAAGGAAAAATACATTTTTTCCTTTTTGGAACTTATCCGTATTGTTGCCCTTTTGGTGGTACAGCCCTCCGTTCGGGTCAGCTCCGTTTTGTAAAAATACTTCCGCAATTGCTTTTTTGCGTTCGGCCGGGCAGGGTTCGTCGTTAAAAGAACCCTCATACAGGCCCACATCACTTACGGCAAAATACAGGGGATAACCAATATTTGAAGAATCCCAACGAACGATACTACCCGGAGATTTCTTTACAAGCTGTTCAGGGGCCAAGGACCCCACCGAAATATTCCCGTCCTTAAGCATTTCCGCGGCGGAACCGTCCTCAAAGCAAGCCCAAGACACATTGGTATTACGATAAAGGATTTCTTCCTTGACCGTGATTTCCTGGGCAAAAGCTAAACTTCCCGTCAGCAAAAACGAAGCGAGCATCCCGCTTATTTTTCCAATTTTGTTCATTCATCCTCCCTTAACGCGCCGGCATTTTTTGGTAAATTCAATGCCCCGGCTTGTAAAATACGCTGTATTCTTCCGTCTAACATCAGTATATCAAAAAACCGGCCGCCGCATATAATATTCCGCCAGCACGCCCAAACAGCCGTTTTTCTTTTTGTTTCTAAATGCGCAATCTCCGCCGCAACGGTACGTCAGAAACGCAAAGACACTGACGCTTCCGCCCCCAACCCGTAATAGGCGTAGTTGGCCGCTACGCTCAAGTCCAGATAAGAAGGCAGTTTAAAATTCAGCCCCGCCGTGGCGCGGGCCGTGGCGGCGTATTCGTTGCCGCCCGCCAGCTCCGGCGCGTTATCGGCCTGATTAATATGCAGTGTGGTGTAATCTACCCCGCCGCCGATATACGGCACAAAATATTTAAACTTCATGGACAACACCAGGCTGGCGTTGTAATGCGTAGCGGAAAAATCCCGCGCGCTGGCGCTGTGGGCAGACACCACCAGCATCGGCTGAAAAGAGCCCAACATCTCGTTGGGGCTGGTGATTCCCCAGCGCAAACCGCCGCCGGCAATGGTCATTCCTTCATAGCTGCTGGCGCGGATAAATCCGTCCAAACGAAAAGGCATGCCGATGTCGGCCTGCAGCCACGGATAGAACACTTCTCCCACTTCGTCGCGCTCGCCCAGCGCGGTATGGGAAGAGCCGCCTTTGCCTTCGCTCATTTTAAAAATCATCGTGCCGCGCGGCCCAATCTGGAAGCCGCCCCAGCCCAGCACGCGGCCCGTGGTATAGGTGCCCGAACCGATAAGGCCGCCCAAATCTTTGGTAAATGCGCGCACATTGTCTTGTGTGACGTTGGCCGAAAAATCGTCCCAAATATTGCGCGCCTGAACGGGCAGGCAGCACGCCAGCAAACAAGCAAACAAAGCAATCCGTTTTTTCATTGTTTCTCCTAAATATTCTTAAATAAATTCTACGGCGTCGCCCGTTTTTACGCGCCCCTGCAGCGTACCCGCCGGCATCTCCAAGGTTTGGGACGCTTTGTGAACAATAGGGCTCAAACGCCACGGCTTCATGTTTTCCAGCACGTAAAGTACGTTTCCGTCCCGGTCCAAAAACAGCACGTCTATGGCAAAACGCATAAAACATGTGTGTATCTGCGGGCAGGGAGAGAGCAGCATCGCCGTCCCTTTATCCATAGCGGGGCGGAACATCAATCCTTTCAAGCGCGTAAAAAAACTGAGCGCAGGCTCCACGCTTTCCGCCAAAACAAATCCGTTTTTTATCCGGCATTTCATAATATTTTTTCCGCCAGTTCCGTCAGGTTTTGCCGGACGGACCGCTCCAATTCTTTATCTCTAAAAACCGCTTCTTCCGGCGTTTTAACGGAAAAGCCGTCTTTATTTTTAAACACCAAAAACGTCAAAATTATTTCGTCATTAAACGTGACGTCCGCTATCATCATACGGTCGTTGGTAAACGCCCTGCGGTAATCGTCCGCCGCAAACCGACTTCCTTGGGCTTCATAACGGCAGTCTG
>CAMGSK010000103.1 GCA_946061795.1 uncultured Elusimicrobium sp. | reverse complement strand
GTAATGAGATATTGGGTGTGGTTGGTGTCCTGGTACTCGTCCACCAGAATGTATTGGAAAAATTGTTGGTAATAGTCCCGCACGTCCTCGTGCTCGCTTAACAGCTGGCGGGTTTTGACCAGCAAATCCCCAAAGTCCAAAGCGCCGGCTTCTTTGAGTTTTTGCTCGTATCGGCGGTAAATTTCCGCCGCGCGGATGCGGAAATCCAACCCGCTGGCCGTGGCGGAACTCATCATGCTTTCCGGAGAAATACAATCGTCTTTGGCGCGGGAAATCAACCCGACAATTTGCCCGGCTTCTTTTTTAGGGTCTTTAACTCCCAGCTGTTCCAACAGCAGGGTGACTACTTTTTTTTGCTCGCCGTCGTCATAAATGGCAAAATCCCGCGTCAGCCCCAGCTTTTCCGCGTTTTGGCGCAGAAGACGCACGCCGAAAGAGTGAAACGTGTGAATCCACACATTGCGGCTCTGCCCGGGGGCCAAGGCTTCCACGCGCTCGCGCATTTCCTGCGCGGCTTTATTGGTGAACGTGACGGCCAAAATGCGGTACGGGGAATATCCGTCCCGGATGAGTTTGGCGATTTTCGTCGTCAGCGTTTTGGTTTTTCCCGTCCCGGCCCCGGCCACAATCAGACACGGGCCGCCGTCGTAATTGACAGCTTCCAGCTGACGGGGATTTAAAGAGTTTAAAGCGTTTTCCAAAGTCATAATTATTCCCAAAAAATCAATATATCCAACCCGCATAATCGGCGGGTGTTTCCGGGCGGATGAGCGTCATTTGTGCATTAATTGCACCAACGTCTCTATATGGTCGGTATGCGGGAAAAAGTCAAAGGCTTCCACGTCTTGAACGGCGTAATTTTGCGTCAAAATTTTCAAATCCGCCGCCAGCGTGACGGGGTTGCAGGAAATATAAAGCACGTTCCGCACGCCCGAATCGGCCACCGCTTTGGCGGCTTTGGGGTGCATGCCGGCGCGCGGCGGGTCCAAAATAATCAGCGCGTCCTTTTTTTCAATGGGCTGCTGTTTGACGAAATCTTCCACTTTGGCGCAAAAGAACTGCACGTTGGATACACCGTTTAACTTGGCGTTTTCAATTCCGTTGTAAATGGCGGGAGCCACCGACTCCACGCACAGGCTTTTTTCGCACAAATCCGCACAGGAAAGCGAAAAGCTGCCAGCGCCGCCGTACAAATCGTAAATGATTTTCGGCGAAATCTTTTTGACTAGCGCACGCACGCGGGAATACATTTTTTGCGCAGTGAGCGTATTGGTCTGAAAGAAAGACTGGGGAGAGAGCTTAAAAACCACTTCCCGCTCTTTTTCCCCGGAAGGAGAAGAAAGCAAAATTTTTTCGCAAATAAAATCTTTTCCTTTCAGTACGCGCAAAGACTCCGGCGCGGCGGTATCGGCCAAACCCGTGTTGACGGCCAGCATGACGTTCGCCTCCGGCCACACGCTTTCCACCGCCTGCACAAACGTTTTTTCCGGCACGTCGTCCGTGACGAACAGCACGACGATGGCCTCCGCCGTATTTTTCCCGGCGCGCAGCATCATGTGGCGCAACACGCCCGTATGTTTGCGGTGGTCGTAATATTCCAAATTTTCAGCTTTTGCCCAAGCGCGCACCGCCTGCAGCAAAGGAATCAAATGCTCGTCAAAAAGCACGCATTCCTCTATATCCACGGCGCGGTCCCAGCGGCCTTTGAGTTTAAACCCCAAGGTTTGTTCAAATTCCAGCGGAACGGATTTATCCCGTTTGACTTTTTTGTCAAACGGCTCTTTCCACACCGGCTGGCGGCAAAACCCCAGTTCCACTTTGTTGCGGAAATAAACGGGGCGGTCCGTGCGCGTGACGGGAATGTCCGCGCTCCAAAAATCCTTTAAAATCTCTTGCAGACGCGCGGCTTTTTGGGCCACCTGGTCTTCATAAGCCAAGTCCAGCATGGCGCAGCCGCCGCATTGTTTGAAATGTTTGCAAATCTCAGGCATTGATTTTAAACAGGCAAACATCGCCGTCCTTTACAATATATTCTTTGCCTTCGGAACGGATGAGGCCGTGCTCGCGCAAGGTTTTTTCGTCGCCGTATTTCAGCAGGTCGTCAAACGTATATACGTCGGCGCGGATGAAGCCTTTTTCAAAATCGCTGTGGATTTTGCCCGCCGCCTGCGGCGCGGTACAGCCGACGGGAATAAGCCAGCTGCGCACTTCCACTTCCGGCCCGGCGGTGAAATACGTGCACAAATTGAGCAGTTTCATGCCTTCGCGCACCACTTTTTCAAGGCCGGTGTAATCGTTGCCGGTCTCGGCCAAAAAGGCTTTTTTCTCTTCTTCGGAAAATTCGGCGATGTCGGCCTCAAACTTGACCGACAGTTCCACAAATCCCGCCCCCGTTTCTTGGGCGTATTTGGCCACTTTTTCGGCGTTTTCGGCGTTGCGTTTTTCGGAATTGTTCCCCACGTACAGCACGGGTTTGGCGGTCAGAAACTGGTATTCTTTGAGTTCTTCCGGCTCCAGCCCCAGGGAAGACACGGGTTTGCCGTTCTCCAGCGCGGCTTTGATTTCTTTCATGCGCTCCCAAGCGGCCACGGCATCTTTTTTGCCGCTTTTGGCATTGGAGCCCAGTCGGTCGCAGATTTTCGTCGCACTTTCAAGGTCGGCCAACATGAGCTCCGTATTAATTACCTCGATATCGCGCAAAGGATCTACGGAATTCATCACATGGGTGACGTTTTCGTCTTCAAACAGGCGCACCACATGGATAATGGCGTCCACTTCCCGGATATTGGCCAAAAATTTGTTGCCCAAGCCTTCGCCCTGGCTGGCGCCTTTGACGATACCGGCGATATCCACAAATTTGATAAACGCGGCGGTTTTCTTGGGAGGTTTGAACATTTCAAACAGCTTGTCCAGCCGCTTGTCCGGAATGGGCACGATGCCCACGTTAGGCTCAATGGTGCAAAAAGGATAATTGCTCGCTTCCGCGCCAGCGCAGGTCAGCGCGTTGAAAAGGGTGGATTTGCCCACATTGGGCAAGCCGACGATGCCGATTTCCATATAAATAACTCCCTGGGATGAAGATAAAAACGGACAGTTGTTTATATTTTAGCATTTTGGCCCCGCTCCCACATATAATAAGCGCCCGGGAAAAGCCGGGCGACTGAATCAGCGGTTGGGAAAAATCCAATACTCACTGGCAGCGCTTGCATGGCTAAATGTTCCGCCCAAATCCCGGCACGTTTGTCTGGCATATTTCAAGGAAGGATTAAAAAAACCATATTTAGCGTATTTTCCGGTTGAGTTATTATAATTCAGTTCCCAAAAAATACCCCCCGCTCTGTCCCAAACCGAAGAATAATGGGCTGCAGGAGAAAACTCCAAAGAGAATCCCTTTGGGATTCCCGCTGTAAAATCAAAATCCAGCTCGTCCGCCCGTTCGGCATACCTTCCGTTGGCCATATAATAAAGTTTTTGGGCTTCTTCCAATTTATTAAACCACAAATATCCCTTTATCGCTCGGCTTTTAAACACCGCTTTCTGATACTGCGGCAGCGCAATGGCCGCCAAGATACCGATGATTAAAACGACCACCAGCAGCTCTATGAGTGTAAATCCGGCGTTTTTACCGCCGGGGAAGGGTTTTTGATAAATTTTGTTCATAGCCAAAATTTATCAAAAAAAAAAAACAATGCAAGGCCCTCGCGCCAACGCGGCAAATTTGCTAAAATATATATGTTCAGTCCCGTTCGTCTAGCGGTCCAGGACGCCGCCCTCTCAAGGCGGAGATCACGAGTTCAAATCTCGTACGGGACGTATTTTTCCCCGGCCGAAAGGCCGGGTTTTTATTTGCCGGACAAACGGAAAACTTTCCCGATACAGCGCCCGCAAACCCCCCCGCTGCCGCCAAAGCGCGCACACGCGCCGATTTTTCCGGCCAAGCCCGTCTAAAATTTAATAAAATATAAGAAATTTATTTTTCGGAGGAACTTATGGAATTGTCCGTAGTGCAAACCGGGCTGCTGGGCGCACTGATTTTGCTGGTGCTGGCCCTGCCGCTGACCGTGCATAAAGTAGAAGAAAATCTGGAAGCGTTTCTGTTTCTGTGCGGAGCTTTTGCCGTCACCGTCACCAATATGTGGAGTTGGGAACTGGTTAAAACCGCACTGGAAGACCCCATTAAAATCACGCTGGCCGTACTGGTGGCCGGACTGTTGTTTAAACAATTTCATCGCGCGCTGCAAAAAGGCGCCCAAAAAACGGTATCCGTCATCGGCTTACGCGCCGCTATGGCACTTATCGTACTGACGTTGGGTCTGACTTCCAGCTTAATCACCGCCATTATCGCCGCTTTGGTACTGGCCGAACTGGTCGTCTTGCTGCCCCTCAACCGCAAAGGCCGCGTGCAATTGGTGGTTTACAGCTGCTTTGCCATCGGCATGGGCGCGGTGCTGACTTCCGTAGGGGAGCCGCTGGGCACCATTGTTCTCTCCAAACTCAAAGGAGCCCCGCACTTTGCCGACTTTTGGTTTTTACTTAAACATTTGGGCTGGTATGTGCTGGCGGGAAACATCCTCATGGCGGTTTTGGCCAGCCGCATCAGTTTGAAAAACGACGAAGCGGAGCAAAATGCCCAAGTACAATCCGTCCCTTCGGACCATTCTATTAAGAACATTTTTATGCGCGCGGCAAAAGTTTATTTGTTCGTCATGGCGCTGGTACTGCTCGGAGACGGCCTGAAACCGCTGGCCATGCAAACCATCGCCCATTTGTCCGCCGACGCTTTATACTTTATCAACACCCTCTCGGCCATTTTGGACAACGCCACTTTGGCCGCCATTGAAATCACGCCGGACATTTCCATCCGCAATTTGATGTTCCTGCTTATCAGCTTGATTATTTCCGGCGGGATACTCATTCCCGGCAATATTCCCAACATTATTTGCGCCTCCAAGCTTAAAATCACCAGCAAGGAATGGGCGAAAATCGGCGTGCCTCTGGGCGTTATCCTGATGGCGGGGTATTTTGCCGTTCTTTGTATTGTGCTTTAACTTTATATAATAAATTAAGAGAATGTGTAAAAAATAAAGAGTGGCTATTCACATCT
>CAMGSK010000102.1 GCA_946061795.1 uncultured Elusimicrobium sp. | reverse complement strand
GGCGTTTTTTGTCATTAGAAAAATCAGAACCAGGGATACCATTTGTCCCTGTCACGGATATTGATAATCAAGGCGCAGGCCAGCATATCGCGCGCGGAAAGGGCCTGCGGTTTGTCCATATTGCATATAAAACGGTTCATGGCTTGGCGCGTGTTGATGATGCCTCCCCGGCTGTCCATCGGCCCTTCTATGCGGTAGCTGGCGCGTAAAAAACCCCATAAGTGACCGGTCAATTTGCGCGCGGCGGCGCGCCATACGTTGTCTTCCGTAATATGGGCCAGCACATTGCGGCGTTTGTCCGAGAGCTGCCATTTGTGCAGGAAAGAGAAGCGTTTCTTTTCCAGAAGCAAAGTTTCTCCGGACTTGGCGAAATAAATCAGATAGCATTCTTTTTTTAATCCGAACCCGCGCTGCGTCACATAAGCGGCGCGCTGGCCTTTGCGGTCATATAAGGCGAATTGCCGCATGACCAGCTGGGACCATAAAATGCCGCAGATGAACACGACAAATCCCAGAGGAATCGCCAAAGAAATGGCGGAATAAATCATGTTATAGGCAAAAGGACTCCAGCCCGTCAGCCGTGTGCTTTCCAAAACGCCGGCCGCAGCCATAATTACTGCTGCGGAGACGATAATGATAATCCCTCCGAACAAAAACAAGCTGTCCCAGCGCGGCGTAAGAGAAATGATGACGTTGCCCTGATTGTCCCGCGCGCGGTAAATCAAAGAAGGGGTGCCGTAAAGCCGCTGAAACTTCACGGGATAAGGGGAGTGAGGATTGACTGTATCGGTTCCGGCGTGCGGTTTGATGAACGGACGGACCGCCAACGCTCCCGCTTGCAGCAAACCGTAGAGCAGCAACAAGAGAACCAAGGCGTCAAATCCGTGTCCCATTTGCTGAATGTACGGGGGCATATTGCGCGTGATTAACGTGCGCGGAAGTTTTACGTGCGCGGGTGCGGACTTTTTCTTGGGTTGTTCGGTTGTTTTGACGGGCACGGTTTGCAGAGGCGTGTCGGTGGCCAGCTCTTCCTGAGCGACGAAAGGAACCGCTTCTATGTCATACGCTCTTTCGTCCGATACGTCCATTTCCAGCGCGGGCGCATTTTCTTGTACCGGAGAGATAAACGAAAAAATCAAATCGGTTTGAGCGTAAGAAAGATCTTTGGCCAAAACGGAGTAGGCGTTTTGACCGATGAGAAAATAACCGGCGCTGAAGTCATTTTTAGGCGTAAAAAAGCTGATGTAAAAGAAAGGGTCTCCCGTAGAGAAATCAATGCGTTTGATTTCCTCCCCCGTGTAGGAGTTGCCCACCACCTGCATTTTTTTCTTTTTTACGTCTTCCAAATCCGCCTGTGCCTGGCGTTCAATGCAGGCTTCGTCTTTGCATTTTGGAAAAGATTTCACGTCCAGCCGGGAAGAGCCTTTGACGACGGACAGCACCGCGCCGGCCGCGGGCGTCTTGGCCGCGCTCCATCCGGAGGGCATATCCAGCGTGAAACGGCCGTCTTTGGACGTAAAAGCCGCCGCTTGCAACGCGCAGGAACAAAAAAACAGCAAAAAAGTAAGCCAGTGTTTCATAGATATCTTCTGCCGGGCGCAATATATCCCATTATATATAATTTCCGGCTTGGCCGCTCAAGACGCGCCCGAATCGGCGCATTGCCCCTCCGGGGGAAAAAGTGTTATCATTATAAAAGAGTATGCAAAAGGAGTTTTTATGACGCTTCAACAACGTATCACGGACAAATTATCCGCTCTGCGCGCTTGTATGGCGCAGGAAGGATTGGACGGTCTGGTGATTACCGACCATACGGACCAATTTTATATATTGGGGTTTCATTTTGCCCCGGGGGAAGCCGTTTTTCTGGTGCATGACGGACGGCTGGTGTGCTTTGCCAGAGAATTATATGTACATCCGTTGAAAGAAAAATATCCGTTTATTGACGCCGTCGGTGCCGACAAAGGCGCCGCCGCCCGGGCCATAGAATTGGCCGGGCGTCTGGGACTCAAACGGGTGGGGTTTGACGCGGGAAAAGAAAATTACATGACGGGCAGTCTTTTTAAAGCGGCCGGATTTGTAGAAGCGGACAGCTTTATCAGCCGCTTGCGCAAAGTGAAAGACGAGCACGAGGCGGCCCTCCTGCGCGATTCCTGCCGCATTGCTTATCAAACCTATTTGTACATCCGCCCGCTGCTTCAGACCGGAGTGACGGAATTTGAAGTGGCCGCGGAAATGGAAAAATTCATGCGTATGAAAGGCGCTTCTTCCACTTCTTTTGACACGATTGTGGCGTTTGGGGAAAACGGGGCCAACCCGCACCACGTCACATCCCGCCGCGCATTGAAAGAAAACGACGCAGTGCTGATGGATTTCGGCTGCGTGTATGAGGGCTATTGTTCCGATATTACCCGCTGCTGGTGGCACGGGAACGAAGAACCTGCAGAATATACGAAAATTTGGAATTTGGTGGACAAAGCGCGCCGCACCGGCGTAGCGGCGGAAGCTCCCGGTGTGGCCGCACAAAAAGTGGACGCCGCCGCGCGCGCCGTTATTACCGACGCGGGCTACGGGGAATATTTTACGCACCGTCTGGGGCACGGCGTGGGACTGGAAATCCACGAAGAACCCTGCAATGACCAAACCACGCGCGCCGTATTGAAAAAAGGCAATGTGGTGACAGTGGAACCCGGTATTTATCTGCCGGGCAAATTCGGCGTGCGTCTGGAAGACACCACGCTGATTACGGACACGGGCGCGGAAATTCTGACCAAGGAATAATTATGAAAAATTTGGCTTCTCAGCGCGTAAAAGATTTTCAAAAAACGCTTAAGGCGGCAAATTTGCAGGGATACGTCGCGCTGCATGCTTTGGAATTGCGGTATTTTTCCGGCTTGGATCTCTCCGACGGAGAGGCCGTGTTCTTGCTGACGCCGCGCAAAGTTTACTGTCTGACCAAAGAAATGATTGTGCCCAAAATGGCTCCCGCGGCTGGTTTTATTTCCGTCCAAGCTGTACCGGGCGACATGCTGGCCGCCGCGTTGGATTTGGCGGCTAAAAACGGATGGACGCGCTTAGCTTTTGACCCTGGCCGTGTGGATTTTGAGCGCGGGGAAAAACTGGCCGAGGCCGGACTGAACCGATGGCCGGGTGCGGTGTCCGAAATGCGCAAAGTGAAATACGCCGACGAAGCCGCCGCTATAAAAAAATCCTGCGCCCTCGCCGCCGCAGCGTTTGAAGAAGTGAAGCCCCAAATTAAAACCGGCATGAGCGAAGAAGACGTACGCGTGCTGATGGCGCTGGCCATGATAAAACGCGGCGCGCAAAGCGTGCCGTTTAACATTGTCTGCTTTGGCGAAAACTGCGCCGATCCTCACCACGAGCCCTCCGCCAAGCGCAAGCTCAAGGCCAATGACGCGGTATTAATGGATTTCGGCTGTTTTTACGAAGGTTATTGCTCCGATATGACCCGCAGCTGGTGGCACGGAGACAAAGAACCGGCGGAATATACGAAAATTTGGAATTTGGTCTCTATGGCCAAGGAAGCGGCGGCCGGATTGCTGCGCGCCGGGTTGCCCGCGGCGGAAGTGGATAAAGCCGCCCGTGACGTGATAGAAGACGGCGGATACGGCGAATATTTTATTCATACCACGGGGCACGGGATTGGCTTGGAAGTGCATGAAGCCCCCATTGAGCGCAAAACCGCCGTGGGTGAATTGGAAGAAAACTTTGCCGTCACCGTGGAGCCGGGCATCTATTTGCCGGGCAAATACGGCGTACGTTTGGAAGACAGCTACCTGATTACGAAGACGGGAGCCAAGAATTTGACACAAAATTAACGGGCGCGCCGAAAGCGGCCCGCAAAGAGGTACAAGTTATGATCAACACCACCCAGTTTCACGACGGTCTGATTTTTGAAGACGAAAACGGACAAATCGTTGAAATTATAGAATTCCAGCATCACCGCAAAAGCCAGGCCCGCGCCGTCGTGCGCGTAAAACTGCGCAACATTCACACCGGTTCTTTGATTGAGACGGCTTACCGGCCCGAAGACAAATTTAAAGAAGTGGAAGTGGAAAAACGCCCGTTTACCTATTTGTATGACGAAGGCGACATGGCCGTGTTTATGAACAGCGAAAATTATGAGCAGGTCTCCGTGCCCATAGAGAAACTCAAAGACCAAAAGAAATATTTGAAAGACAATATGGAGCTGACCGGCATTTACATTAACGATCAGCTGCTCAATATGGAGCTGCCCATTAAGGTCCCCTTGATCATTTCTTCCACCGTTCCCGGCGTGAAGGGTGATACCGTGGCCAATATGACCAAAATGGCCACGTTGGAAACGGGCGCGGAAATCAAAGTGCCGCTTTTCATCAACGAAGGCGACAAAATTTTGGTGGATACCCGCACCGGCGCGTACGTGGAGCGCGTGGTGGAACCCAAATAATGTTTGTGTTTAAGCGCGCACTGGCTTGCTTGTGTTTGCTGTTGGTTGTGACGCCGGTGCGCGCTTTTACTTTTTCATACGGAAATTTGTTTGACGTAAAAGACGTACGGACGGAAAACGGCGCGCCGCGCCTGCCGCTGACGCGCGGTAAGTACCGCAATATTAAGCTTCTAATACAGTTTACTGTGACGGTGGATGTTTGATGAGCCGGAAATTATGGGCGGCGCAGGAATAAGCCTTGACTAATGCCCGCGGCGGCTCGCCGCCCTTGACTAATGCCCGCGGGGGCGTCCCCGCCGACGGTGGATGTTTGATGAGCCGGGAACTAAGGGCGGCGCAGAAATAAACCTTGACTTATGCCCGCGGGGGCACCCCGCTGCCAGTAATCGATAAGAACAGCTTCGGTATAGCCGTAGTTGTCCGGGCTGCATAGACCATGTTCGTATAGAATCTTGTCAATCTGATCGGTGTACAGCCAACCAAGTCCCGATTTGCCGCTGCCCCACGAGGAATAATTGGTTATGCGCAGCTCGGCCTGGGCGAGCAGCCGCCCGGGGCGGGACTTATCATAGGCCGACACCAGAATCGCACTCTCAGAAACCTCCCGCCCCAACAGGCAGTAGGGCGACGGAATGCCCGGATACACCTCGCCGAGATATTGCGTATAGGAATCGGTTCGCGCCTCGGCATCCCATTCGCCGTTTCCAAGACCGCGCTCGGGCAGGGAATTGGTATTCTTTGTGATGCTATGATAAGCATTGGCGCTGAAAATCATTTCATATCGCCCCTTGGCGACCTCGCCGATTTCCATGCTCAGCGAATCGGCAGAGCTGTTCAGCGCCTGATTGATATCATGGTACCAGCCCTCGCCGCAATTGTATTTGCTGATAAGCGGCACAAGCAGGCCGTCCTTCGGAGCGGCGTATTCCATATATGTGCCGGCGGAGGAAT
>CAMGSK010000101.1 GCA_946061795.1 uncultured Elusimicrobium sp. | reverse complement strand
CTCCAAAAATGGTTCCGGCTATAAAAAATGTATCAAAAAAAAAAAACGGGTCAAGGGGAAGGGATTAAAAAACAGCAAACGGCGGCAAAGAAAAAACTACTTTCATTTTCCGCCGCATTTGGTAAAATATATAAGTTAGGACGGATGTTTATTTTTGTACTTGTCGGCTTTCAGGCCGACCCTACAGGGCCCTATGGTATCTGCCATGCAGACAGCCGGGTGGTACAGAGGTAAATGTCCGTTCTTTTATTTTGTCAAACGAGAGGTTATCCAAAGAACAATGAAGCTGAAGTGGAAGCTCCCCCAGCTTAACACCTTCGCCATTATTTTGGCGATTATCGCGCTGGTGACGGCACTGACCTGGATAGTGCCCAGCGGCGCATACGACCGCATGGAAACGGACGGACGGCAGGTGGTCGTGGCCGGGACGTATCACGCGGTGGAGTCTAACCCGCAAGGGATTTTTGACGTGTTGAAAGCCCCGATACAAGGCTTTGAAAACACGGCGTTGGTCATCGTATTTCTGCTCATGATAGGCGGCGTACTGGCCGTCGTGGAAAAGACGGGCGCCATCACCGCGGGCATCAAAGCGGCCAGCGCGTTTTTTACCAAACACCCCAAGCTGCGCTTTCTGTTTATCCCGCTGGGAGTCATCGTGTTTTCTTTGTGCGGGGCCACGTTTGGCATGTGCGAAGAAGCGCTGATTTTTATTCCCATTTTTATTCCCCTCGCGCTTTCGTTGGGCTATGACTCCGCGCTGGGCACCGCCATTCCGTTTGTGGGCGCAGGCGTCGGTTTCGCCGCAGCCTTCACCAACCCGTTTACGGTGGGCATTGCGCAGGGCATTGCGCAAGTGCCGCTTTACTCCGGGCTGGGCTACCGCCTGATTATTTGGGCGGTGTGCACCTGCGTGGTCATTGCATTTATGTCTCTCTACGCCCGCAAAATCCGCAAAGACCCGACCAAAAGCCTGACCTATCAGTTTGATTTGGAAAAACGCAAAGAACTGGGCATGAACCAAACCCAAGAAAAAATCACCTTGCGCCAAAAGTTGGTACTTGTGGTGTTTGCGCTGGGTATGGTGAGTTTGGTAGCCGGCGTGCTCAAACCGCAATTGTGCGATTTTGTCAAAAATATGACCGGCTGGGATTTGATGACCCAGCTGCACTGGGAAGCGGAAGGCTGGTATATCACGGAAATCGCCGCGCTGTTTTTGGGCGTGGGGTTTCTCTCGGCGTTTGTGGGTGGTTTGTCCATGAACGAATTTAACGACAGCTTTTTTGACGGCGTGCGCGGCATGGCATCCATTGCCGTTTTGTTGTGCTTTGCGCAAGCCATCGTGCTGATTGCGCAGAACGGACAGATTTTGGACACCATGCTTAATTTTATGTCCAAGGGCATTTCCAAACTCCACCCGATTGTGGCTTCCTGGGCGGCCATGCTGCTGCAAACCTTCATTGACTTCTTTATTCCGTCCGGTTCCAGCAAAGCCGTGCTGACTATGCCCATTTTGGCCCCGTTGGCCGACCTTATCGGCATTACGCGGCAGACCATGGTGCTCTCCTTCCAGCTGGGAGGCAGCTGGTTTAACATGGTCTTCCCCACCGACCCGGTCACCATCGCCGCCATCGGTTTTGCCCGCATCGCTTACGGCCGGTGGCTGAAGTGGATGCTGCCGCTTTTGATTATTATGTATCTGCTGTCTTTCGCCGCGCTGGTGCCGCCGTATTTCATGCACTGGCAATAAGCGTTTTTACCTCCCGCCGCATTTTGTTTTGTTTGAGCCGGCGGGAGGTTTTTATGTTAAAAAGGCGCACACGCGCCGCCAAGAGGAAAACAAAAAATGAAAAATCTTCTCGCCAAACTCTGCAACACATACTTTCTGGTTTTTGCCATTATGCTGGCCGTGGCGGCGATGACCTGGGTCGTCCCCGCCGGACAATACGAACGAATAGAAAAAGACGGCCGCACCTATGCGGTGGCGGGTTCTTACCGCTCCGTACAACAAACGCCCCAAGGGATAGGCGATGTTCTGCAGGCCCCGGTAAAAGGCTTCTGTCAATGCGCGGAAATCATTGCGTTTATTTTGGTGGTGGGCGCGCTGTTTACCGTTATAGAACGCACGGGCGCGGTCAACACGCTGATAAAAAAAATCAGTTTTTTCTTCGCGCGCAGGCCCAAATACCGCATTTTCTTTATTCCGGTGTGTATGTTTTTGTTTTCTTTGTGCGGGGCCTTGTTCGGCATGGAAGAGGAAACGCTGATTTTTATCCCCATTTTCATTCCTCTGGCTTTGTCCTTGGGATATGACACGCTGGTGGGTATGGCCATTCCGTTCATCGGGGCGTTTACGGGGTTTTCTTCGGCGTTTGTCAACCCGTTTACCGTGGGAATCGCCCAGACCATCGCCCAGCTGCCCATGTATTCCGGCTGGCAGTACCGCCTGTTGGTATGGTTTATTTTCACCTCCGTGGTGGCGGGCTTTTTTACGTGGTACGGGGAAAAAATCCGCAAGCACCCCAGCAAAAGTCTCACCGCCAAGGCCGACGTGGTGCGCCGCGCGGAACTGAACATCGTCAACGACGTGGTGGTGGACGAGACCTTCCGTTTGACGCGCGCCCACAAGCTGGTGTTTTTGTCTTTCGCCGCGGGGATGGGGATTTTGTTTTACGGCATTATCAAATACCAATGGTACATGACGGAAATCGCCGCGCTGTTTTTGGGCGTGACGCTGGCCTCGGCTTATTTCGGCAAACTCAAACTCAACGAAACCACGGACGCCATTTTGGCCGGAGCGCAGAGCATGATGGGCGTCTGTCTGCTGATGGCGCTGGCGCGCTCTATCGTCATTGTGGCGACGGACGGCCACATTTTGGATTCCTTCTTGCACGCCATGACGCAGGGTTTGGGCACGCTGCACCCCATTTTGGCGTCCCAAGCCATGTTTGCCGTGCAGACGATACTGAACTTTTTTATCGCCTCCGGCTCCGGGCAGGCCGTACTGACCATGCCCATTATGATTCCGCTGGGGGATTTGGTGCACGTTTCGCGCCAGACGGTCATCCTGGCTTATCAGTTCGGCGAAGGCTGGGGCAACCCCGTCATCCCCACCGCCCCGGTCACCATGGGCGCGCTGGCCCTGGCGGGCATCACTTATACAACGTGGGTCAAGTGGTTTTTCAAGCTGGAAATCATCTTGGTGTTGCTTTCTATGCTGCTGCTGATACCGGCGTATTATATTTGGTAGAATAAAAAGGCCCCGCAACGGGGCCTTTTTCAGAGGAAAACATGCTTGCCAAATTAACCGTTGTTTCCTACTTGGGCGCGGCGGACTGGTGGGTGTTCGGCGCGGTGTTGGCGCTGACGCTGGCGGCCGCTTTGTACGGCAATTTCCGCGGCAAACGCCCCCGAAACAAAACACTGGATTATCTGCTCATGGGCCGGAAGCTGACCCTGCCGCTTTTCGTGGCGACGCTGGTGGCCACTTGGTACGGCGGAATTTTCGGCGTAAACGAAATCACCTTTAATTACGGCATTTACAATTTTGTCACGCAGGGGCTGTTTTGGTATGCGGCGTATTTGATTTTTGCGTTTTTTATTGCGGACAAAGTGACCAAATATCAATCCGTCACGCTACCGGATCTGGCCGGGAGCATGTTCGGCCCCAAAGCGGCCAAAGTGGCCGCGGCGTTTACATTTTTGTACATTACCCCGGTGGCCTATGTGCTGAGCCTGGGGATGTTTTTGAACATGGCCTTCGGCATAGGCGTACTGCCCGGCATGATATACGGCACGCTGTTTGTATGTCTCTACACCGCATGGGGCGGATTCAAATCCGTGGTGTTTTCAGATCTGGTCCAGTTTTTCGTGATGTGCGCGGCGGTGTTTCTGGTGGTGGTGTTTTCCGTGCGCGCCTTCGGAGGGCTGGCGTTTTTGCAAACCCATTTGCCCCCCTCCCACTTCAGCGTGACGGGAGGAAACGGCGTGTGGAACACGCTGATTTGGGGCTTTATCGCGCTGGCTACGCTGATTGACCCCAATTTCTACCAGCGTTGTTTCGCGGCGGAAAATCCGTCCGTGATTAAAAAGGGCGTGCTGATTTCCACTTTCATCTGGTTTTGTTTTGATCTCTGCACCACCGCCGGGGCTTTGTATGCGCGCGCCGTACTGCCCCAGGCCGAAGCGGCGCAGGCGTATTTCTTTTATTCCGTGCAATTGCTGCCGGCCGGACTGAAAGGCTTTTTTATTGCCGGAATTTTGGCCATTATTCTCTCTACGCTCAATTCGTTTTTGTTCATCGCCTCCAACACGCTGAGTTTTGACCTGTTGCGCACGCGGTTTAAAAACGTGGTGCTCTCCAACCGCCTCTCTTTGTTTGCGGCCGGAGCGCTGGCCGTGGTCATGGCGCAAATGCTGCACGGAAGTTTTAAGGAAATATGGCTGACCATGGGGTCTTATTTTTCCGCGTGCCTGCTGGCCCCCATTTTGGCCGGATACCTGTGGCCCAAACGCATCAGCGACAATTTGTTCGTCTGCGCCGCGCTCACCAGCGCGGCGGCCATGACGGCATGGAAATGCCTGCCTCTGCCGCAGAACTGGGCGCAGCTGGACGCATTTTACATCGGCGTAGCGACGGGTGCGCTGATTTTGTTTTTCAACCGGAGGAAAAAGAAATCCCATGCCTAAAAAAGCCCTGCTGATTTGCAACGGAGAGAACAATTCCTCATTGCTCCAAAAACTGAGCCGGGAGACGGACTTCGTTTTGGCCGCCGACGGCGGAGCCGACGCCGCGCTGGCGGCGGGTATTACGCCCAACGCCGTCATCGGGGATTTGGACTCCGTTTCCCCCTTTGCACACCGACGCCTTGACGCAACGCCGTTTATCCGCGTGCAAAGACAGGACAACACCGATTTGGAAAAAGCCTTGGACTGGCTGACGGAAGAAGGATTTAAGGAATGCGTCATCGCCGGAGCGGCGGGAGGACGGCTGGATTTTACGCTGGGCAATTTTTTGGCCGTGCGGCCTTATCTGGAAAAAATAAACATCCGCTTCCAAGGAGCCGGCTGGACCCTTTGGCCTCTGCTGAAAGGCATCCATCTGCCCTCCGGCGCGGGCGCGCGCCTGAGCCTGATTCCCATTTCGCCCTGCCGGGGCATTACGCTAAAAGGAGTCAAATTCCCCGTGGAAAATGTGGATTGGCGGCCCGGAGAGCCGTCGGGGCTGTGGCTGTCCAACGTGATTGAAAATCCTCCGGCGGAAATTACACTGGAATCCGGTTTTATGTTGGTATATTGTGAAGACTACAGGACGCCGGAGAAAACATCTGCAAATCTTTAGAAAGCCAAGGCTGGACCTTATCGGATGAGCGTTGACAATTTACCAACAAACTAAAAGACTTAATAAATATCCCCCGGCATAGCCGGGGGTTTTTCACATTGGGGCCCTGCCCCTCC
>CAMGSK010000100.1 GCA_946061795.1 uncultured Elusimicrobium sp. | reverse complement strand
GGGAATCTGGCTACGACGCAACCGAATCTGGCCATGTGTGAGATTTGCACCTGGCTGTCCGGAAGCTATCGCTGCCAGGAGTGTAAGTGGCACAATAATTCCAGCTGCAGCAGTAATGGCAGCGGCGGCGGTGGAGGTGGCGGCTTTGGCGGCGGCGAATGTACCATGGAGACTAAACGTTATGAAGGCCGCAATGAAAACTTCCAGACCCAATGGACGTACGTCACCTATCTGACGTGCAATGGCCACACAGAAGTGCTCGGTGTAAGTGGAGGAAATATATGGTAGTGAGCGGCAGGCTTTAAATTCTCCCGTCGTATAGTTTGAAAAAAGCAAAACCCGGATTTTTGTCCGGGTTTTGCTTTTTCCGTGAGGAAAACTTCTTCGGCGGGTGCGCCGGGCTGGGCTCTCAGTCTTCAAAGTCCGTTTCTTCTGTTTCAAGCTGTCTTGCAAATTCCGCCCAGCGTTCGCGAGGGGCTTCCAGTTTAAGAGAAAGACCTGTATCCGAATACGGCGCACAGGGCTGGTCCGCCAAGATGTTTTGGTCCAGCTTGATTTCCATGAAAAAGGGCGTTTGTCCCGGCATTTCTCCCCGGCAGGCGCAGCCCAATGCGGTTTTGGGCGCCATAAAGACGGACACTTTCGGTTCCAGCATAATCCAGTTGTCCGGCTGGCCGGAAGCGAGTACGTTTAGAATGAACGTGGACAAGTGCGGAGCCTGAGCGTCTTTGAGCGCGAGGAATTTTTTCGCGAATTCGTCCGAGAATAATGGCGTGTCTTTGTAGTACAGGCCGATTTCATACTCCAAACAGGGTTCTTCGCATCCTTCGTCGTACCAGCGCGACACCGGGGTCACGTCCAGTTCCATGCCGTCTTTTCCGTATTTGATTTGTGCCATAGCGTCCTCTTTTAAAAATAAACGGATATTTTGCCTTTGGCGGAATAGGCGGCGCGAAACGTCGCCGTGTATTCCGAAATATATGTTATTGTATCAACTTTCGTTGAAAATAATCCGTTTTTTCTCTTGTGTCTCCCCGGCATATAAGAGTATAAAAGAGAAAGCAGTACTGATAAAAAGGGGGAAAAACATGAAAAAAATGTTTTTAGGGATGTGTTGCGCCGCTTTTGCGGTTGCTTGCGGAACCGACTCCGCCGATACGCCCGCGCTCAACCAAAACGAGGCGGTCAGCGTCGTGGAAATTACCGACGAAACCGATGACGGCTGCCGCCGGTGGAACGCCAGTTTGTCCGCCTGCCAGCCTTATCGCTGCGTGTATGTGGGGAGAAACGGGTCCATCATGGGGCGCGAGGTCTTGGGAGAGAAAGACGGCAAGTGTGCTTATTATGAGCAGTTGCCCGGGAGCAAATTGCTGCGTTGTCATTTGGCGCAGGGGGATTGGCAGGATATGGCGCAGTATTATCAAACGGCGGAAGTAAAAGAAAACGTCAGTCTGAGCGTCATGCAATTGGCCGACGGCACGGTGGAATATCAAGAAATTATTGACGGAGAACCCGTGCGCACGCCGCTGCAGAAAGCGTTGTCTTCCGGCGCGTGCCGGATAACGGCTTTGCCGGCTGACCCGAAGCAGACGCCGCAGACGTTGGAATTGCAGTTCGGGGAAGGAAAAGAAACGGAAACAATCGTGCTGTAGCGCGTTTTAAGTGCAGGGGGAGGAATTTTGTTTATCCTTCCCCTTTTTTGCGGACATTTCGGCCGGATATATGTATAATGAAAGTATGAAACATATTAAATACATTTTATTATTGATAGTGGCTGTATCTTTGTACGGAGCGGCTTGGGGCCGCGGCCGTATGGCCGATGAACGCAAAGTGGTGGTGCAGGCCAGCGGCGTTCACGCCGTAGTGAGCGCGTGGGAACGCTACGGAGACGAATGGACGGAAGCGTTTCGCACGGAGGACGGATGGGTTGGCCGCAACGGCGTGACCAATCAGAAAAAAGAAGGCGACGGCAAAACGCCCGTCGGCGTATATGAGATGCGCCGCGCATTCGGCATCGCTCCGAAACCTCAGACGGCTTTCCCGTACGCCCAAATCGTGCAGGGAGACGAATGGGTGGATGACGCTTTTTCGCCGTTTTACAATCAGTTTGTCTCTGCGTCAGCCCCTGTGGAACGCACGTGGAATTCTTCGGAAAATTTAAACGGATATCCCGTGGAATATCATTACGCTTTGGTGATTGAATACAATACCGATCCGATTGTTCCGGGAGCGGGCTCCGGTATTTTCTTTCATTGCTCCGCCAATAAACCCACCTCCGGATGCGTCAGCGTGCCGGAAGATTTTATGGCCCAACTGTTGGCGTTTTTGCAGCCGGGTGATAAAATTGTCATTGAATCCGCCGAGAAATAGGCGGATGGGGATTTCATGAACGGCATTTTCCATAAAACCACCGTGTTGTCTTTGTTGGCGACGGGATTGTTCCTGGGCGCGGCCGGGTGCCGCGGGCCGGTGGAAGAGCGCAAAGTGGTCGTGCAAAACAAAGGCATACACGCTACGGTGTCCGCCTGGGAGAAACGCGGCGGCGTTTGGCGCGAAGTGTTCCGCACGGAAGACGGATTTGTCGGTCAGAAAGGGATTGTCCCCGCGGAAGAAAAAAGGGAAGGAGACGGAGCCACTCCGGCCGGGGAATATGTCATGCGCCGCGCGTTCGGTATGGTGGATGACCCGGAAACCTCTTTGGATTATACCCGCATAGAGATGGATGATATGTGGGTGGACGACCCCAATTCTAAATATTACAACCAATATGTAAAGGCTTCCTCCGGCGTTAAACGGGACTGGTCCACAGCGGAAGAGCTGGTGCCTCTGGGCAATATTTATAAATACGCCATCGTAGTGGAATATAATACGGACCCGGTAGTAAAGGGAAAAGGTTCTGCCATATTTTTGAACAATTCCCGGGGATTCCCGACGGCGGGAGACATCGGCGTACCGGAAAAATACATTAAACGTTTTTTTAAATTCGTCCGCCCGGGCGATAAGATTGTGATAGAAAAAGGCGACTGATGTTTACCTCTATTTTCGTCCCGCGCAAAGCGGGACTTTTTAGGAAATAATATATGATAAAACGTCTGGCTGTTTTTCTGTCGCTTTGTTTTTTTGCGGCAATTTCCGCCGCCGCTTTTCCTGCAGAAGAAATAGAAGAGTTCCGTTCTTCCGCTCTTATAAGAGCGGATGCTTCCGCGCAAATTACGGAAACCATTGTCGTGCGCGCCTCCGGCCGCCAAATCAGGCGGGGTATTTTCCGCGTGCTTCCGTACGAAGGCCTTTCTTCGTATGAAATCATTTCCGTTTTGCGTGACGGAAAAGCAGAGCCCTTCCATACAGAAGACGATTTTTCTCATATAACCGTATATATGGGAGATTCAAGCACTTTCCTTTCCCCGGGCAGATATGAATATCAAATTTCCTATATTGCCAAAGACGTGGTGCGCTTCCAGAAAGACTTTGATGAATTTTATTGGAATGTGACCGGGAACGAATGGCAGTTCCCCATTCAAAAAGCTTCTTTTCGTGTGACGCTTCCTCCCGGAGCAGATATTGTGCCGGGCGGAATTTCGTATTATACGGGGCTTCCCGGGGCAAAAGGGCAGGATGCTGCATTTATGCCCCGCCATCTTTCCTTTTCCACCACGCGGTCTTTGAAACAAAGAGAAGGACTTACCGTGTCCGTGGCGTGGAATAAAGGAGCGGTAAAAGAACCTCTGTGGATAAAAATTTTTTCAGTTTTTACGATTTTCGGAAAATGTGTTTTGTTTTTACTGTGGGTGCTGTTGCTTATTTATTATGTGCGCACTTGGCGCCGGGTAGGCAAAGATCCTTCGCCCCGTGTAATCAGACGTTTTGAGCCGCCGGAAGGGCTTTCTCCCGCACAGGTCCGGTATTTGCAGAAACAGAAAGCGGATGAGAAAACGCTTTCTGTCGTCATGATGTCTTTAATGCAAAAAGGGGTCTTGCGCGTGGAAAAAGAACCAAACGGGGATTTCCTGCTTGCCAAAATCTCTTTGCCCGCCGATCCCTCTTTGTCTTCTGAAGAACAAGCCGGCCTGAGGGCTTTGTTTCGTGCCGGGGAAAAAATTTCCGTCAGTTCTAAATATGCTTCCTCTTTCCAATCCGCGGACGGAGCGGTTCGCGGTGCGCTTGAAAAATGGGCCGGCAAACGCTTTTTTTCTCATAACGGCGTATATAATGTACCGACTTATTTGTTTTTGCTGTTTGCTTTGTTTGTAGGCATAGTTTCTAACGGCAGAATGTGGCAAAATTATTTTTCGCTTCCGTTTTTGTTTGCGTTGTTTGCGTTTGTAGCATTTTGCGTGATGTTAAGCTTGGTAAGAGGATGTTTGTTTCACATCGTAGGCCGCGTTATTCTTTTTGCCATTCTGATGTTATTTCTTCGAGCATGTCTGACGCTGTCGGCGGGGTCTTTTGGGGTTTTTATTCTGATCTCTCTGCTGCCCGGCTTTCTGTTTTATTATTTGATTCCGGCTTATACGCCGCAGGGCCGCGGATATATGGATGAAATAGAAGGCTTTTTGGAATATTTGAAGGTGGCAGAAAAAAACCGCGTATTCGC
Organism: uncultured Elusimicrobium sp.; assembly: GCA_946061795.1. Classification (GTDB taxonomy): domain Bacteria; phylum Elusimicrobiota; class Elusimicrobia; order Elusimicrobiales; family Elusimicrobiaceae; genus Avelusimicrobium. Next base: position 866 of record CAMGSK010000100.1, on the reverse strand, counting down.
TTCCAATCCTACGGATGCCGCGCGGATTTACTGCAATTATTTGCCTTATGCCGTCGCGCTGGATGTGGAAAACAAATGGTGGAACGCTTTGACGGCGGAGCTGGGAGAAGCGGCCGCCGCACAGTTGGTGGCTTCCTCCTCAACGATAAGCGCCGGCGATTTGGGGCGTTTTGTCGGAAGTGTTCATTCCGCCCGGCATACTCCTTCCTCTTCCCGCTCCGGTTCCGGCTCTTCCCGGTCCCGTTCTTCTTCCGGTTTCGGCGGACGCGGTCACTCCGGAGGAGGAAGCGGCGGCGGTGGCGGCGGCGGGTGGTAAACGTCGCTGTTGCGGGAAGTTTTTTAATACAAAGCCCCGGAGGTGTCCCGGGGCTTTTCTGTCGCACAAAGTGTTTTTAGTAAAAATCTATCAGGAAAAAGGCTTGCCGTTCGTACTGTCATGAAGCAGCAAATTTGACAAAATGGCGGAAGGGGAGGAATTCGGCCACAAGTCGCCTTGTTGACCCTCGGCGCTCGCGGCCCCGCCTCGCCATACTCGCCTTTCGCTTTGCTCAAACTCGTATAAGGCTCCGGCTTTCTCATCCCTACGCGACACCAAGCAGTTGGTGTTGCTCCAGCCTTCGCAGAAAGCAACAAAACTCCCCCTAGGGAGTTTTTAAATTTCTGCGGAGTGTGTAGTATTTGTAGCAATATGCTGATGTTTTTAATCCAAAATTCCCTGATAAGCAGGGAAAATACAGGGAAAATATTAATTTTTAGGGTTTTTTGAGCCATTTTTTGCCTCATTTCCCCTATACAACTTATATAAATTCCCTAAAAACAAAACAGGGAATTAATAGAAAATTTAGCCAAAAATTCTTAATTCCAAC
>CAMGSK010000099.1 GCA_946061795.1 uncultured Elusimicrobium sp. | reverse complement strand
CCAAAGTGACAAACGTATCATTGTCGCGGGTCATTTTTACGTCAAAACCGCGTTTTTTGAGGTAATTGTACAAATGTTTGGCGACAGCCAAATTCAGGTCTTTTTCCTTGGAACTGCCCCGGCGGACGGCTCCGGGGTCTTTGCCGCCGTGGCCCGGGTCCACCATAATGCGCATAGTGCGCGCGGACTGGATGACGGGACCGGGAACGGCCGTTATCACGGGCTGGGGAGCGGGTTTAAACACAGGCTGACGTTCGGAAGCGGTCGTATCGTCCCGAATAACGGACGGAGACAAATCCAGTTCCTGCGCATCGGCCTCTTCCGGGCCGGATGGCTGTGGGGCGGAAGAAACCGCCGGGTCCGGGAGAGTTTTGGCGGCCACGGACAGAACCAACATTCCGTTTTCGTCCGCCAAACGCCATTCTTTGCCTTTCTTTCCCAAAATCACTTTCAGCACCACGTCTTTACCCCGTTGGGAAAGAGTAAAAGAACGGATAAAATCATTTTTCAGCCGCAGTTGTACGTTTCGTTTAAGCACGGCGGAAGGGAACACCGCTTCCAAGGTATGTTTATTGGGCTTGTTGACATGAAAAGAAACACCGCCTTTCGGCTGCAGTTTCAAGCGGGAGTAAGAAGCTTTGTTTTCACTGCCCGAATAAGCCAGCGTATAATTTTTTTCCACCACCAGCGCGCCGTCTTCCAAAATAATTTGCCGGTCCAGCGCTTTTTGCACCGCCGGAAGCATAAAAAATTCCGCCGGAGCGTACAACCTGCCACCGGAAGCAATCACTTCTGCGGGCAGTTTCACCACCGAAACGCCCAGCACTGCTTCTTTTTGCCCCGCGCCCAACACCGCATACATGCCGGGAAAAGCCACTTTTATCTGCTTGGAAGTGGAAAACAGTTCCACCGTTCCGCCCAGTTTTTTTGTCGTGGCGCGCACGTCCAAAAGCGTATGTCCGGCCGCACGCAAAGAGGCGACGTTTCCTTTGTTCTTACCCAAAACTACGACGCGCGTCTTTCCCTGCGCCTGAAGCGGCGCGGAAAAAAGACACATGCCCAACAAGAACAAAAGAATCTTTTTCATGGCGTAAAAACGCCGCGCGGATGGTGTCCGCGCGGCGAAAACATTATTCCAATACGATTTTGTAATCTTCCCAGGCCAGCTGAGGGTCGGACTGAATTTTGACCGAGCGGTGAATATTTTCCTCAATGTCTGCTTGTTTTTGTTTGATTGCTTCGGCCAGCAGCGGATGAAGCACCACACGCAGCGTTCCGCCGGGGCGGCCGTTGGTCAGGTCATAAATTTCCCGCTGGATTTTAATGCGCATGCTCTCGGCCGACAGCACGCGCCCGCTGCCGTGGCACTGGGGGCATTCTTCGCTGATAAAGCTGCCCGTGCTTTCGCGTTTGCGTTCGCGGGTCATCTCCACCAGCCCCAAACGCGTAATGGGCAAAATGCGGATTTTGGCGCGGTCTCCGTGCACGGCGTTGGCCAAGGCTTCCACCACGCGGTGGCGGCTGGAAGCTTTGCGCATATCAATAAAATCAATGACGATAATGCCCCCGATGTTGCGCAAACGCAGCTGGTGGGCGATTTCCGCGGCGGCCTCAATATTGGTTTGGGTGACAGTCTCTTCCTGTGATTTGTTGCCGGTAAATTTTCCGGTGTTCACGTCAATGGCGCACAAAGACTCCGCTTCCTGGATGATAATGCTTCCTCCGTTGGGAAGCGGCAGCTTGGTTTTGCGCAAATTGTCAATTTCCGGCTCAATGCCGTAAGCCTCAAAAATCGGCGTTTTGCCTTTGTAAAGCTGTACGCGGTCAGCCAATTCCGGCGAGTTTTTCTTCACGAAATCCAATACGCGTTCGTAATCTTTTTGATTGTCCAGCAAATAGACTTTGGCGTTTTCGCTCAGCACGTCGCGCGCCACCTGAAGCACCGCGTCCATGTCTTCGTGCAAAAGGGCCGGGGAAGGTAAGGTTTCAAATTTCTTTAAAATGGACTGCCACTGGCGGTACAGATATTTCACCTCGCGTTCCAGTTCGTCTTTGGTGGCTTCTTCGGCTTCCGTGCGTACGATGCAGCCCATGCCGTTTAAATGCTTTTGCGCCAGATCCTGCATGATGTCGTTGAGTTTGTGGCGGGCTTCGCTGTCTTCAATATTTTTGGAAACGCCCACAAAACTCTGGTGCGGCGTAAGCACCAAATAGCGGCCCGGCAGCGTGACGTCCATGGTCACTTTCATGCCTTTGGTGCTGATGGCGTTTTTGACCACCTGCACCATAATTTGCTGGCCTTTTTTGAGCACTTTTTCAATATTTTTGCGGTCTGCGCCCAAAATGTCGGAAATGTACAGGTAGGCATTTTTTTCATAACCGATATTGGCAAACGCGCTGGAAATTCCGGGCAGCACATTTTCAACCGTGGCTTTATAAATATTACCCACGATATTAAGCGAGCCGCGGCGTTCCCACATCAGTTCGTTAATACGGTCGTTTTCCAAAATAGCGATGCGCGTCTCTTCAAAGGAGGTGTTGACGATAACCTCCACCTTCGGCGCTTCTTCCAAATTCTTGCTCATACGATAAAATCCTCTCGGCTATACGGCACGCAGCTCTCCGGCCCCGTCGCGCCAATACAGCACTTCTCTGGTAAATTTTAAGTCTTCAAACGTAAACTCTTCTTCCGCGGGCACCTCTTGTCCCAGCCACGCCGCCACGGCGTGCTCGGGCTTGGCCGACTTTTCGCCGACGCGCCGAAGCAGCAACTCCAGTTTGTCCGGCCGCACCATTTTGGCGCGAAGCAAAAAAGGCTTCAGGTCCCGCTGCATACTCATACCCGTGGTGGAACGAACCGTCACGTAAATATGGTCCTGCGCAAAAAACTCTTCCGCCGCAGACGCGGGCGCATAACGGGCGAATTCGCCCTCTACGCCGTACTGCGACACTTCGGCCAAATTGCTCACGGAGGGCAACGCGTACGGTACGCGCGCAACGCGCAATACGCTCAGTCCCCGCGGGGCCGCTTTGGCCAAAGCGGCCGCCGTTTCTTCTTCCTTGACGGGAGAAGAAAAATACAAATCCGCATACTCGCCCAAGCTGTATTGCCCGTATCCCAACGCGGGCCCATAGGCCAGCCGGGGCCAGTTTTTATTTACTTTGGCGGGCTCAAAAGGCAGCCCGCTGCCCAGCACCGCGCTGCGCAGCGCGGAAAAAATACGTTTGTGGTCCCAAGAACCGGACACAGTAAACGCTACTCGCATTTTATAAATTTTTGGGCTTGTTATCATACTTTTCCTTTTCAGCCGGAGGTAATGCGCCGCGCATAGACGGACTGCACCACTCCCAGCGCCAGCATGCTGGAAACCAAATTGGAACCGCCGTAAGAAATAAACGGCAGCGGAATACCCGCCACGGGGAAAAGACCTATCAGCATGCCGAAATTAATCAGCATATACGTTAAAAACATCCCGAATATGCCTCCGCACACCAAATAACCGTACCGGTCGCTGGCCAAATAAGCCACCACCGCAATGCGCCATAAAATCAGCATATACAGCCCCAACACCAGCAAAGTGCCCCACAGGCCCAGCTCCTCTCCCACCACGGCCAAAATAAAATCCGTATGTTTTTCCGGCACAAAGCCCAGACGCGACTGCGTACCCGAAAACAATCCTTTCCCCCATACGCCGCCCGATCCCATGGCGATTTGCGCCTGCAAAACATTGTAAGACGCCCCTTTGGGGTCGGATTGGGGGGCCAAAAAAGCTTCCACGCGTTTGCGCTGGTGAGGCTTCATCTGCCGGTCTGCAAACACGCCCGCGCCAAACCCCGCCAACACCACGGCCGTGGCCAACACAAAATAAAAAGACGGCAGGAAAATGCGCAGCTGTTTAAAAAACCACCACGCGCCATACCCGGCCAAGGCCGTCAGCGCCGCAAATCCCCCCATGTACAGCGGAGAGGAAGAAAGCTCAAAGAATGCGTTTAAAAAGGCGTATTCCCGCAAATCCGGGTGAAGATACAAGTATGTCCACGCCAGCGTAAAAAACCCCGCCACGGCCGCAAAAGCGAACAACAACGCCAAATAAAACACGTTCACGCCCGCGCAGTAGAGCAATACCAGCAACGCGGGGAATGTGATGACAATGGATGAAAAGTCCGGCTGCAGCATAATCAGGCCAAAAACGGGTAGCACCAACATCCCCAGCCCCACCAGCGTGCGTAAATCCCGGATACGGCGGCCTTGCCGGTCTAAAAACGCCGCGGCGGCCAAAATCGTCAGCACGCGGCAAATTTCAGCCGGCTGCATGGAAAAAAACGGCAATACAAACCAGGAGCGGCTGCCGCGCTGATAAGAACCAAACAACAGCACTCCCACCAGCAGGGCCAAAATCACGCCGTAAAGCGGCTTCCATTGTTCGTCAAAAATCTGGTAATTAAAACGCCATGCGGCAAAAAACACCGCAAACCCCAGCGGCAGCGCAATCAAATGCGTGCGCACCACCGCGTTGGAAAACGCCAGCGAATTTACCGCCGACATAATACATAACGCGCCCAGACAGGCCAAGCCCGCCATTGCGCCGAAAAGCAGCCAGTCCATCGTACTCTTGCGTAAATTGGATGTATATTGCGTCATATTATTGCGCTTCCTCTTGCACCGGGGGTTTGGGTGCGGCGCGGCGGACGGGCGGGTCCTGCAGGCCGAAATAAGCCTTTATCATTTCCCGCGCCACGGGGCCCGCCGCGGAAGAACCGCCCTTGCCGAACTCCGCAAACACCGCTACGGCCAAAGAGGGCTCTTCGCCAGGCCGGGCGGCAAAAGCCATAAACCAACCGTGATCGTCCCCGTGCGGATTTTGCGCGGTACCCGTTTTGCCGTACACGTCCAAGCCCGGGATTTTCACGCGCCGCGCCGTGCCGTTGTCCACCGTATTTTTCAACGCTTTAAACAACAAATCCCAGGTGGAAGACTTCAAATCTGCCGTTCCCAACAATTCGCTCTTTCCCCGTTCCAGCACTTTTCCGTCCGGGGCGGTAATTTTTTCCAAATAATACGGCCGCCACACCTTTCCGCGGCTGGCCACCGCGGCGGCAAACTGGGCCATCTTAATAGGCGTGACCAACAGTTCCCCCTGCCCGATAGACAAATTCAGCGTATCGCCGATAAACCAATAAGAGCGGTTGCGCGCGCGGCGGGTGGGGCCGTAGAGATTGCCCGCTTTTTCGCCCGGCAAGTCCACACCCGTGGGGCGGCCGAATTGGAACATACGCTGTATTTTTTCTATCGCCGCCGGGCCGATTTGCGCGGCCAGCGTGTAAAAATATACGTCGCAGGAATCAGCCATGGCTTTAAAAAAGTTATCATGCCCGTGCACGCCCCAGCATTTAAACACGCGCGAACCCGCGTCGTACGCGCCGGAACAGAACACCGGCTTTTCCGGCTGGAAACCGCCTTTTTCCATCGCGGCGGCGGCCGTAATGATTTTAAAGGTGGATGCCGGCGGATACACGCCCTGCACGGCCAAATTGTATTCGCTGATTTTTTTG
>CAMGSK010000098.1 GCA_946061795.1 uncultured Elusimicrobium sp. | reverse complement strand
CCCAAAGGTACGCGTGTGTTCGGGCCGATTGCCAGAGAACTCAGAGAAAAGAACTTTCTGAAAATCATCTCGCTCGCCCCGGAGGTAGTCTAAAATGCAAGTTAAAAAGAAAGATACCGTATTAATTTTGTCCGGCAAGGACAAAGGCAAGAAGGGCGAAGTGAAATCCGTCAATCCGTCCAAAAACACGGTAATTGTGACGGGTGTGAACATGATTTCCAAACACGTGAAACCCTCCCAGAACAAACAGGGCGGCATTCAGAAGATGGAAGCTCCGCTGGACGCTTCCAATGTGGCCGTCGTCTGCGGCAAGTGCAAAAAAGCCATGACCCCCAAAATCCAAATTTTGGAAAACGGCGACAAAGTGCGCGTGTGCCGCAAATGCAACGAGACGCTCATTTAATTTAGGTAAGCAAAATGACTAAAGAAACGAAGAAAACGACCAATCCCGCGTCCGATTATCAGCCGACCCTGCAGAAGCTCTACAAAGAGCAGGTTCTGCCGGCCCTGCTGAAAGACATGGGCGTTAAAAGCCCGATGGCCGCGCCCAAATTGGAAAAAATCGTCATCAACATCGGCGTAAAAGAAGCCAGAGAAGACATCAAAGCGTTGGAAATCGCCCGCGAAGATTTGACCGCTATCGCCGGTCAGGCCAGCCAGGTGCGCCGCGCCAAAAAGTCCATCTCCAACTTCAAACTGCGCGAAGGTATGCCTATCGGCGTGCGTGTCACGCTGCGCGGCGCGCGCATGTATGAGTTCATGGAACGCTTCATTAACATTGCCTGCCCCCGCATTCGCGACTTTCAGGGCTTTGCGGAGTCTTTTGACGGCCGCGGCAATTTGAACTTGGGCATTAAAGAGCATTACATTTTCCCGGAAATTGATGTGGAAAAATCGCCCAAAGCCCACGGTATGAACATTACGTTCGTCACTACCGCCAAGAACGACGAAGACGGCCGCCTGCTGATGAAATACATGGGCATGCCGTTTAAGAAGTCGGCCAAATAACAGGAGCAATAGAATTTATGGCTACCAAAGCATGGGTTGCAAAAATGGCCAAAGACCAAAAGTTCGCCGTCCGGTATCACAACAGATGCCAGATCTGCGGCCGCGCGAGAGGTTATTACCGCGATTTCGGTCTTTGCCGTATCTGCCTGAGAAAAATGGCACACCAGGGGCTTATCCCGGGTTTGAAAAAATCGAGCTGGTAATTACAGGAGGAGGCCGCGTGTGCAGATTAACTCCGCAAGGAAAGTAATTTGGAGCGCAGCCTGATAATATGGATCCAATCGCAGATTTCTTGACCAGAATCAGAAACGCCAATATGAAAAAGAAAGAAAAAGTGGATATCCCTTTTTCTAAAATCAAAACGGAAATCGCGCGCATCTTGAAGGAAGAAGGCTATATTTCCAACTTCAAGGCCGTGCATAACGAAACCAAGGGCGGCGTCGTCCGCGTGTTCCTCAAATACACGCCGGAAAACGAATGCGTCATCCAAGGTCTTCGCCGCGTTTCCAAACCGGGCCAGCGGGTGTACAGCGCTTATAACAACATCCCCAAAGTCCGCGGTTCCTTTGGCATTACCATTTTGTCCACGTCCAAAGGCATTATGACCGACGCGCAGGCCAAAGCCGACAAAATCGGCGGCGAACTGCTGTGCCAGGTCTGGTAAGGGGGGAATATGAGCAGAATCGGTAAAAAAATTATCAACATTCCCGCCAAAACCAAAGTGGATGTGAAAGATAACGTCGTCACCGCCACCGGCGCTTTGGGCACGCTGTCTTACACCGTGCCGGCCGATATTACGGTTAAAATTGACAACGGCGTGATGACTTTGTCCATTGACGAAGCCAAAAAGAAAGAACTCAACGCCATTCACGGCACCACCCGCGCCAACGTGTTTAACATCATTGAAGGCGTGACCAACGGTTTTCATAAAAACTTGGAAATCAACGGTTTGGGATACCGCGCTTCCGTCGCCGGCAATAAGCTGACGCTGGAGCTGGGTTTCTCCCACCCGGTGATTATGGAAGTCCCGGCGGGCATTACCGTCGTGGCGGACCCCAAGAGCAACTTGGTGGAAATCAAAGGCAGCGACAAGTTTGCTGTCGGTGATTTTGCCGCCAAGATCCGCCGGATCAGACCTCCGGAGCCGTACAAAGGCAGCGGTATCAAATACCAGGGCGAACACATTGCCCGCAAAGCCGGTAAGACCGCGGCAGGAGGCAAATAATTATGGCTACTAAACAAGAAAGATATCAATTCAGAAAGGACAGAAGCCGCAAACACCTGCTCGCGGCCGCCGGAGCTCACCGCCCGCGTCTGTCCGTGTACAGAAGCTTGAAATATATCTACGCTCAGATTATTGACGACAACACGCATCACACGCTGGTGTCTGCGACGACGTTGTCCAAAGAGCTGGAAGGCAAATTTGAAACCTCCGGCAAAAGCGTAGAAGCCGCCAAAGCGCTGGGCGCCGTAATCGCCAAGAAAGCGATGGAAAAAGGCATTACCGAAGTCATGTTCGACCGCGGCGGCCGCGTTTATCACGGCAGAATCAAAGCCCTGGCCGACGCCGCGCGCGAAGCGGGCTTGAAATTCTAAGATACACAGGTGAATTTAATGACCAACGAAACGCTGAAAAGCGACAATAAAAGAGAAGCGAAAGGCAAACGCGCCGAGTTTCAAAAGGTGAAACCCGCCTCCGAAGGCAAAACCACCGTCATCCACGTGGCCCGCACGGCCAAAGTGGTAAAAGGCGGTAAACGCTTCGGTTTCCGCGCCCTGATTGTGGTGGGCAACGGAGAAGGAAAAGTGGGCGTCGCCATCGGTAAAGCCAATCAGGTTCAGCTGGCTATCGGCAAAGCCGAAACCCATGCCCGCAAAAATATGATCACGTTCCCCGTGGTGGGAGACACCATTCCGCACGAAATCATCGGCCGCTTCGGCGCCGCTTCCGTGTGGATGAAGCCCGCCGCTCCGGGTACCGGCGTTATCGCCGGCGCCGGCGTGCGCTTGGTGTTGGAAGCCGCCGGAATTAAAGACGTGTTGGCCAGAAGCTTGGGCAGCAACAACCCTTGCAACTTGGTTTACGCCACGATGGAAGCTTTGAAACTTTTGAAGAGCAAAGAATCCGTCAACGCCATCCGCGGCAAAGCCGAAAAAGCGGCTGAAGCCAAAGCGGAAGAGAAACCCGCTGAAGCGGCGGCCAACTAAGTTTGCGGAGAGAGAATACTATGGTAAGCTTGAATAAACTTTTCCCGAAACACGGGTCCAGAAAACCCAGAAAGAGACTGGGCCTCGGCGCGGCCTCTGGACTGGGCAATTATTGCGGCAAGGGCATGAAGGGTCAAACCTCCCGCTCCGGCAACACCCGCAAAGAAAGCAAAGCCGGCGGTCAGATGCCGTTGGTTCGCCAGACCCCGAAAAGCGGTTTCTCCAACAAGGATTTTGCCCGCCGTTTTGATTATGTAAACGTGGGCACGCTGGAAAAAATCTTCAAAGCCGGTGAAGAAGTGACGCCGGAATTGTTGAAGAAAGCCGGCGCGATTCATGATGTGAACAGCGTCAAAATCCTGGGCATGGGCGAACTGTCCAAAGCCTTGAAGGTCTCCGCCCACGGTTTTTCCAAGACGGCCAAAGCCGCCATTGAAAAAGCCGGAGGCTCCGCCACTGTGATTGAAAAGAAGACCAAATAATGCAGAACAACACAGTCGCGAATATTTTTAACGCTCCCGAGCTCAAGAAGAGACTTCTCTTCTTGCTCGGGGCGTTGGCCGTTTTCCGCATTGCGGCCGCCATTCCCATACCCGGGATCAATACCGACGTGCTGCGCCAGATGTTCGCCGCGCATGAGAACGGTATTTTGGGCTTTATGAACATTTTCTCCGGCGGCGCGCTGGGGAGATTTTCCATTTTGGCCCTCGGCATTATGCCTTACATCAACGCGTCCATTATCATCAGCTTGGTGCGCGGCGCGCATATTTTCCCCGCGTTGGACCGCATGCATAAAGAAGGCGAAGCCGGCCGGCGGAAAGAAAACCAAATCACCAGAATATTCACGCTGTTCTTGGCGGCTTTGCAGGGCGCCATGATGACGTTTGCCATTACGAAGGTGGAAGGAGCCGGCGGTATTTCCGCGGTGGTGAATCCGTCCGTTTTCTTTTTTATGACCACGGTGCTGACGCTGTGCGCCGGCACGATGTTTGTCATGTGGCTGGGTGAGCAGATTACGGAAAAAGGCGTCGGCAACGGTATTTCGCTGATTATTTTTGCGGGTATCGTGGACCGTCTGCCCAGCGCCATCATGGAAGTGGTCAACCGCGTCAAAGCCGACGAGATGGATTTCTTTATGGCTTTGGTGATTTTCGGTGCGGCGATTGTAATTACCGGTTTGGTGGTGTGGCTGGAAACCGCCCAGCGCCAAATCCCCGTGCAATACGCCAAACGCCAAATCGGCAATAAAATGTACGGCGGGCAGACCAGCTATTTGCCGCTGAAAATTGACCAGAGCGGCGTGATCGCGGTCATCTTTGCTTCGTCCGTGATTTCTTTGCCGCTGACGGTGGCCAGCTTTAACCAAGAAGCTCCGTGGGCGCAGCGTCTGTTGGAATTTATGAATCACAACAGCGTCTGGTACATCGGGTTATTCTCGGCGTTGATTATTTTCTTCTGCTATTTCTATAACTCAATGACCTTCAACCCGTCCGACTTGGCCGACAATATGAAAAAATCCGGCGGTTTCATTCCCGGCATCCGCCCGGGCGAACCGACGAAAAATTATATTGAGTGGGTCATGAACCGCCTGACGTTCTGCGGCGCCATCGCTGTGTGCTTGATTTCCGTACTGCCGGATTTCTTCCGCGCGGAATTTAACGTGGACTTCTACTTTGGCGGCACCGCGCTGCTGATTGTGGTGGGCGTGGCTTTGGATACGGTCAGCCAAATCCAGGCGCATTTGTTAGCCCGCAATTATGAACCGCTGCTCAAAGGCAGCAAAAAAATTAAGGGCCGCTGGTTTAACGTCGGCCAATAATTTTTGCAAAAGCAATAAAATTATTCTGTCTTAAATTTTGCGTTTAGGCCCTTTTGGGTCTAAACGCAAAATGTCTTAGAGGTTTTTTAACATGGATATCGTTTTAATGGGCGCGCCGGGCGCGGGAAAAGGTACGCAGGCCGCCAAACTGGAAACAACCTTGCACTGCAAACATATTTCCACCGGGGACGTGCTCCGTGCGGAAATCGCTTCCGGCAGTGAGTTGGGCCGCAAAATCGCCGCCGTTATCAATAACGGAGATTTGGTGTCCGACGAAATGATGTTGTCCATCTTAAAAAATGTTGTAAGCGGGACGGACAAACGCATTATTTTTGACGGATTTCCTCGTACGGTGGCGCAAGCTGAAATGCTGGACGGCATGCTGAAAGAATTGGGCCGCAAATTGGGCAAGGCGGTGATGATTGCCCTGCCTGAAGCTGCGGTTATTTCCCGTCTGTCTTCCCGCCCATTTCTATCCTGTCGATGAAGAAGTTTTTGCACCTTCAAAAATCGAAAAAGAAGA
>CAMGSK010000097.1 GCA_946061795.1 uncultured Elusimicrobium sp. | reverse complement strand
TGGGCGTGCCGCCCGGCTCGCGGGTGAGCACCACGTCGCAGCCTTGCTCCAACAAATAATTATAAAGCAGTTTGGCCTGGGTGGATTTGCCGCAGCGGTCCGGCCCTTCCAAAACAATAAATTTTCCTTTCATTAATTGATTCCTTCCTCAGAAGTGATGATTTGCATCTCCGGCGCGGGGGGACGCGTCCAGCGGCTGTGGCGCACGTCGGTTAAAATGCCGGACATTTTGCCTTGGGCCTGCACGATGAGATCCACCAATTCGCGGTAGGCTCCCGCTCCGCCTTCCCGCAGGGTGACATAATGCGCCGCGTCCTTCACCTCCTGCACGGCGTTGGGGACGGTGACGGCCAGCCCCACTTGTTCCAACAGAGGCAAGTCCGTCAAATCGTCTCCGATAAAAGCCACCTCTTCCGCAGAGATGTTCTCTCGTTTTAAAACATCTTCCAGCGGACCGAGTTTGGTCAAAAATCCCTGATAAAAATAATCCATGCCCAAATTGCGGGCGCGGGAAAGCGTGGTGCCGTGGCGGCGGCCGGTAATGACCCCGCTCTTAATATGCGCCGAACGCAAAAGCATGACGGCAATGCCGTCCAACGCGTTGAACGATTTGATTTCTTCCACTTTTCCGTCCGGAGTAAGAAAAAAATTCAGTTTTCCGTCCGTCCAAATGCCGTCCACGTCATTTAAAACCATCTTGATTCTGCGCGCACGCGCCGCCAATTCTTCATTCATAATCCTATTATAGCAAAAACCCCTTTCCCCGGGCCTGGAACACATCCGGCGGAGGTCCAGTTTTTATATAATATAGATATCTATTTGCTGAGGGGTTAAAAGATGGCCAAACGATTTACGGAAAACGCGCAAAAAATCATTCTTATCGCGCAAGAGGAAGCCAAACGGCTCAACCACGATTATGTGGGCACGGAACACATTCTGCTGGGGCTGACGGCCTTAAACGGTACGGTATCCAACAAAATTTTATCTTCGCTGGGCATTACGTTTCGCAAAGTACGGCTGGAAATAGAGAAAATGGTGGGCGTAGGAGACGCCGTCATGCTGCTGGGCGAAATTCCGTTCACGCCGCGCGCCAAAAAAGTGCTGGAATACGCGGTGGAAGAATCCCAAAGTCTGGGAACGGAAGACATTGGCACGGAGCACATTTTGCTGGGGTTGGTGCGCGAAGAAGAAGGCATGGCGGGCACCATTTTACAAAATCTCGGCGTCACGCCTAACGCCGTACGCGAAAGCACGCTGAACTTCTTGGAAGGGGCCCGGCCGGACGACTTGGCCGAATCGGCCGATGACACGCGGACGGAAGAAGAAGAGGAAGAAGACGAACCGGAAGAAGCTCCCTCCGTGCGCCGGAAGGAAAAAACCGACAAAAAGAGCAATACTCCCACTTTGGATGAATATACGCGGGATTTGACCGCCCTGGCGGCCAAAAACACGCTGGACCCCGTCATTGGGCGCGAAGATGAAATTGAGCGTCTGGTACAAATCTTGGCCCGGCGCACCAAAAACAATCCCGTCCTTATCGGGGAACCGGGCGCGGGAAAAACGGCTATTGTGGAAGGCTTGGCCCAAAAAATGGCCAAAGGCGAAATTTCCGACGTACTCAGCGGCAAACGCCTGCTGGCTTTGGATTTAGCTTCCGTCGTAGCGGGCACCAAATACCGCGGCGAATTTGAGCAACGCCTCAAAAACATCATTGACGAAGCGGCCGCCGACGGCAACAGCATTATTTTCATTGATGAACTGCACACGCTCATCGGCGCGGGTGCGGCGGAAGGCTCCATGGACGCTTCCAACATGCTCAAACCCGCATTGGCCAGGGGCGAGATTCAGTGCATCGGCGCGACCACGTTTGACGAATACCGCAAATACATAGAATCGGACTCCGCGTTTGAACGCCGCTTCCAGCCCGTCACGGTGGAACCGCCGGACGTGGAGCAGACCGTCACCATTTTAACCGGCATCCGTCCCAAATACGAAGAACACCATAAAGTGCGCTATACCGACGACGCCGTACGCGCCGCCGCCGCCATCGCCGACCGCTATATCACCGACCGCGCCCAGCCGGACAAAGCCATTGACCTCTTTGACGAAGCCGGCGCGCGGGCACGCCTGAAAAACGCCGCCCTGCCGCCCGAAATCCGTCAGGAACAGCGAAAATACCAGGCCGCCGTGGCGCAAAAAGAAGAAGCCATGCGCAACCGCCAATTTGATAAAGCCGCCGAAGCAAAAACCGAAGAAGAAACGCTGAAAAAACGCGTGGACGAGCTCAAAGTCGCCTGGCAGAAAGAACGCGACGCCAAAACGGTGGAAGTGACGGCGGAAGACATCGCCATCGTGGCCTCCAAATGGACCGGCATTCCCGTCACGCGTCTGACGCAAAGCGAAACGGATAAAATTTTACACATGGAAGAACACCTGCACGAACGCATCATCGGGCAGGAAGAAGCCGTGCGCGCCGTCTCCCAGGCCATACGCCGCAGCCGCACGGGCTTGGGCAATCCGCACCGGCCCATCGGCGGGTTCCTGTTCTTGGGACCTACCGGCGTGGGAAAGACGGAGCTGGCCAAAAGTTTGGCCACGTTCCTGTTCGGGGACGAAGAAGCCATGGTGCGCATTGATATGTCCGAATACATGGAAAAATTTGCCGTCTCCCGCCTCATCGGAGCGCCTCCGGGCTATGTAGGATATGAAGAAGGCGGGCAACTGACCGAAGCCGTCCGCCGCCGCCCCTACAGCGTGGTAGTGCTGGACGAATTGGAAAAAGCCCACCCGGACATTTTCAACATTCTCCTTCAGGTGCTGGACGAAGGCGCGCTGACGGACAATTTGGGGCACCGCGTCAGCTTTAAAAACTGCGTCATCATCATGACGTCCAACGTCGGCGCCAGAGAAATCACCAACAAAGGCTCCAGCCTGGGCTTTACCGCTTCGGCCACGGAGGAACAGCAATACGCCGAAATGCGCCAACACGTCATGGACGAAGTAAAGAAAACTTTTAACCCCGAATTCATCAACCGCATTGACGAAATCGTGGTATTCCATGCGCTGACCAAGGAACACACCGGCCAAATTTTGGACTTGCTGTTGGATAAAGTGCAGGCCAAACTGGCCGAGCGGGAACTGACGCTGAAGCTGACCGACGAGGCCAAAGAATACCTGACCGCCAACGGCTTTGACGAAAAATACGGCGCGCGCCCGCTGCTGCGCACGGTGCAGCGCCTGCTGGAAGACCCGCTGGCCGAAAACATTTTGGTCAACCGCTATCCCGCGGGGACCCAAATTATTGTACACTTAGATAAAGAACAAAACAAACTCGGTTTTTCGCACGCGCAAGCCGCGGTGGCCGCGTAAACTTTTTATCTATCGGAGGAAGCATGGACGCAAACAAACAAAAAGCGCTGGACTTGGCTTTAGGACAGATTGAAAAAGCCTTCGGCAAAGAAGCCATTACCACTTTGGGCAGTTCCAACGTCAAAAAAGTGGACGCTATCCCGACGGGAGCCCTGTCTTTGGACCTGGCTTTGGGCGTGGGCGGCATTCCCCGCGGACGTGTCATTGAGATTTACGGCCCCGAAGCCGGCGGAAAAACCACTCTTTCCTTGCATGTGGCCGCCCAGGCGCAGAAAAACGGCGGCGTGGTGGCGTTTATTGACGCCGAACACGCGCTGGACCCGGTGTACGCTTCGCTTATCGGCGTCAATGTGGACGAACTGCTGATTTCCCAGCCGGACTCCGGAGAACAAGCCTTGGAAATTGCGGAAAAACTGGTCCGCTCCGGCGCGATTGATTTGATTATCATCGATTCCGTGGCCGCTTTGGTGCCCAAAGCCGAAATCGAGGGCGAAATGGGCGATGCGCACGTCGGTTTGCAGGCCCGTCTGATGAGCCAGGCCCTGCGCAAGCTGACCAGCATTTTGAACAAAACGAAAACGAGCATTATTTTCATCAACCAGCTGCGCCAAAAAATCGGTGTGATGTTCGGTAATCCCGAAACCACCCCGGGCGGGTTGGCCTTGAAATTTTATTCCTCCGTACGCATTGACGTGCGCCGCATTGAAAATTTGAAAAAAGGCGATGAAATCATCGGCACCCGCGTGCGCGCCAAAGTGACCAAAAACAAAGTGGCGCCCCCGTACCGCCAGGCGGAATTCACCATGCTGCACGGGGAAGGTATTTCCCGCGAGGCCTGCCTGCTGGACAAAGGCGTGGAATCGGGCATTTTGGAAAAGAGCGGCAGCTGGTTCATTTACGGAGACGAAAAACTGGGCCAGGGGGCCGAAAACGCCCGCCAGTATTTAAAGGACAACCCGCAACTGGCGGCGGAAATTGAGGACAAGCTCTATGTCCGCTATCTGGGCCATCATTATGACGGCAAAGCGGCCGGGCCGGAAGAAACCGACAAACCCGCCGACGCGAAAACGGACAAAAAACCCGCCAAGAAATAGTTTGTTTCACAATAAAGCCCCGCTTTTCAGCGGGGCTTTTTATTATTCGTTTCTTCCAAATATCCCGTAAGAAAACAAGAATTTTGCTAAACATTCAAAAACCCAAAATTTTACACCAATCTTTTGAAGCCTCTGAATCATTTCCGCATACAATATTATTGACGCTGGCATCTGCGTAATTGCTCTGATAGGCCGTCGTCTCCAAAGTATATTTATTGCAAGGTCTTCTAATGGCCATAATATATTGGCCGTCCGCCCAATATTCAAAATTTTTTGTGGCGGGCCCCGCCGTAGTGCCGTAATCGCACATTGGGGAATGGGTACTTTGCAAAGCAATATTGGCGGACGAAAACAAATTATTCCCCTCATCTCCTTGCATACAGCCGTCTCCGTCCGGATGTTCCAAAAGGCAAAACGCCTGCTGATCCCTCAACGCTTTCAGCGTCATAATCGCTTCGGCAGCCCGGCTTTTCTCTACCGCATTTTCATACTGCGGCAGCGCAATGGCTGAGAGAATGCCGATGATTAAAACAACCACCAACAGTTCTATCAGCGTAAATCCGGCATTTTTTCCGCCGGGGAATGATTTTTGATAAATTTTGTTCATATGCAAAATTTATCAAAAAAAAAAAACAATGCAAGGGGTAAAGTCTTTTGTCCCGCTTCGGCGTGACAAATCTTCAAGATGGGATCTAAACCAAAGTTTTGTGCCACTCCCCAGATGATGTTATTTTCCCCCTTTTTCTGCCGCCAGAAAAAGGGACAAAAAGACCGCCCGCCGGCGGCTTATAAAACGGGATTTATGGCGGCGTTTTTACAACTCGCTAACGCTCAAACAAGTAAAAACATATTTTCCGCCAAAATCCCGTTTCATCGGCAAGCCGAAAGGCGGGATAAACAACAAAAAGAGTCCTTCTTATGTGCCGTTCAATGTCAGCCATGAAAATGTTTAAAAACATATCCAAAAAGGGAGAAAATATTTTTCATGTTTGAGCAAAGCGAGTTTGAAAAATATCCCTTTTCGGATACGTTTTTATTTTCCGGCTGACTAGCCTTTTTGGCTACTTTTTAGGCGATGTTAAAAAGTAGCTGGGGCACAGGGCAAAGCCCCGATAAAATATATTTTATTTTCACCCCCTGAAAACTCATGTATTAGGCTTTCCGTCGGAAGCCCCTGCCAATCTAATCACTTTTTCAGCTTGCCGGGGAAAAGATAAAAACGCTAAGATGTATTTGTGGAAGTTGAAGCTAAGCGGGTTTATTCGTTTT
>CAMGSK010000096.1 GCA_946061795.1 uncultured Elusimicrobium sp. | reverse complement strand
TTGTTGTATCTAATAGCCATTGATAATCTCTTTCGTGACATTGCAACTATATATTATTTCCTATTATTGTATCATTAACCGCCCGGAACTGAAAAAGTTAAATTCGGCCAATATCGCCCGGGGCTTGGTTTTGTTTGTTATCGGACTGGCGAAAAAGGTGCTCATTGCGGATACTTTTTCCGTCATGGTGGGGCAGGGATATGCCAATACCGCCGCACTGTCTGGACTGGAGGCCTGGATGGTGGCGGCCGCGTTTGTTTTTCAGCTGTACTATGACTTCAGCGGATACAGCGACATGGCCATCGGCGCCGCGCGTATTTTTAATATAGAACTGCCGATAAATTTCAATTCGCCGTACCGGGCCTCTGATTTGCAGGATTTTTGGCGCAGATGGCATATCACGCTTTCCCGGTTTTTGCGCGATTACATTTATATTCCATTGGGGGGCAACCGCAAAGGCCTTCCCCGCCAGCTGCTCAATGCGTTTATGGTGTTCTTTATCGGCGGATTGTGGCACGGGGCCGGCTGGCTGTTTGCCATTTGGGGAGCGATGCACGGAGTGGGGATTGCCGTGCACTCCGTGTGGAAAAAACTGGGTTTCTCCATGAACAAATACGCCGGCTGGGCGCTGACGCTGCTGTTTTGGACGGTGTCCATGGTGTTTTTCCGCGCGCCGACTTTGCAGGACGCCCGCAATATGCTGGGGCATATGTTTTCTCTGTCCGGTTTTATATGGCCTTCTTTGCAAAAGAGGGGCTTGGTGTTTGACGGACGGGTATGGGACGACGGATTGTGGATTGTTTTGTTGATGGCGGCGGCGCTGGGACTGACGTTGTGGCGCAATTCCAATGAAATCGCGGAAAAATTCCGCTTTAATCGGCTGACTGCTTGTTTGCTGGCGCTGCTTTTGTTGGCGGTGGTGGGCAATTTGACCAAAATTTCAGAATTTTTGTATTTTCAATTTTAATTATGATATACCGGCAATGGATAAAAACTTTTTTTCTCACGTTCGGCGCGGCTTTGGCGGCGGTCACGCTGGTAAACGCCGTGGCGGACCCTATGTTGGTGTTGCCGTTTGTACACGGGGTGAATAACCGCGTCCGCTTTATCAATGAACGCCAGCAAAAAACCAACCAGTTGTATTTTTCCCGCTTTTACGGGACTAAGGATTTTGACGGCGTGATATTGGGTTCCAGCCGCTCCAGCAATTTAGACCCCGCGCTGTTTGCTCCTCAATACAGCGTATATAATTATGCCGCCGCCGCTTCGCGCCCGGAAGAAGCCGTTTCTTATGCGTCTTTTGCACAGCGCGTGCACGGGCGGGATTTGCGGGTTATTATCATTGGACTGGACTTTATGTCCGCAAACGGCGTCCGCAGCAAGAGCCGCGTCAAAGGAGGCGTTCCCGTTTCTTATGTACAAGACGTGTATAAGCCGTTTTTTACGATGGCCAGTTTATTTAATTTGAAAGCCCTTCACCTTTCCACCCGTATTCTTCGCGCCAATTTGCACGCTACCAAAGAGGTGTACTACCAGCGCGACCGCATGACTAACGTGACGTATTTCCGTCCTTCCGCCCAAGAACAAAAGGCTGCTTTCGACGAATCTATGCGCATCTACCGGGATATTTACCATAATTTCCGCTACAACCCGGACTATAAAACAAGTCTAGAGGAATTAAAAGCCCATTTCCCCAATACGAGGTTTATCGCGTTTACCACGCCGGTGGCTGTGCCGCATTTAAAAATGATTGCCCAAGAAGGAATAACGCAAGAATATCGGCGGTGGCTGGAGGATGTCGTAAACGTATTTGGAGAAGTGTGGCACTTTATGGATGAAAACGAAGTGAGCCTCCATTATGAAAACTATTTTTCCGATTCTCATCATTTGTATGTGGAACCTGCCAATTTGATTACGCGCAGAATCCTTTTAGAGCCCGGCCTTCCCGAAGGCTTCGGCAAAAAACTGACCCCCCAAACCCTTCCGGCCTATCTGGATACATTGACTTTTTAATTTGCGGAACGGACGATCAAACGCCGCCGGTTTCCCGGCGGCGTTTGATGTGTTCAAGTCTTTTGCTTTTTTAGCGGTTTTGTTTTGCCCGCTGGTAGATGAAGGATATCAGTATCAACAAGACGGCGATGCCGATTAACCCGCCGATGCGGTACAGTCCGCTCAAGGCCCAAATATCGGAAAGGAACAGCTTGAGCAAGGCCACAAAAATCAAGGCCATTCCCGCCCGCGCGCAGAGACTTTTGGTGTCGTACATTCCCAAAAACAGGCAGACCGCGCCGAACGCCGTCCACCCCGCCGTGTAGGCAATGGCGGAGTTGAACGCGCCGAACACGTCAAAACTCAGCTCCTCTCCGAAAGAGAAATAGGATGCGATTTCTATGTTCAAAAGCGCAAATAGCGTCACTCCGCCCAACCCTCTCAGCCAGCCGCGCCAGGCACGCTCTTCTGCCGGCAGCCACCATTCGGCCGCCAGCAGCATGGCCGTCGCGCTTATGCCGAAGGCATATAAATACCAGTTGAATATGGGGTGCATGACCTCACCGTATCCCAGGATATAAGGGTTTAACACCAGGCGGATAAATGCCGTGACCAGCAGCGCAAAGCCCACCCGCGTCAAACCGCGGTGAAGGAGCTTTTGGTTGAGCCACACCAACGCCGCCCCTTCCAAGGCCCAAGCCGTTGTCAGCCAGCCTTTGCCCAGTTCCAACGGGAAAAAGGCCGTGAGAAATAAGAGAGCCGTTCCAGCCAGCCAGGCCAGCCGCGCGCGTTGTATGCCTTCGCGAACGTCCTGCCAGTACAAGACGGTATAAATTCCCGCCCCGTACAGGAAGGCAAATCCCAAAGGCAGCAGGCCGGGATGCGTCACCATGTAGTAGCGTTGCAACACCAAATACAGGCAGACGACGGCCGCCACGCCGGACAGCGCAGATGCCGCCCAAGCAAATAAGTCATTGAAAAAACGTTTTTTAAATACGAACGGGTATAATGCAAACAAGGCAAAAAATCCCAAAATCCAAGAAATGAATGCGTGGGGTGTTTCCGCCGGAGCGTTTGCCGCGTAAATCAATTGAATCAATGTCGCTCCCGCCAGCGCGCCGAGAACGGGCCTGCCGTCGCGGTAGATGAATGCGAAAAATAAATTTAACACGCAGGTCAGCAGGGTAAACAGCAGGAACAAATTCATGTGTTCCGTCCCGGGAGTTTGCGCTATGGCCGCGAGCAACAATGCATACGGCATCAGAGAAGAAATCAGCACGGTGCCGCCTGCTTTGTCCGTTTCCTGCGGAAAGATGCGGCGTACCGCCGTAAAGATAATCAGAGACGGCAGGAATCCCAGCAGAAGCGGCAAAGCCGTTCCCGTCGCGTTGGCCGCGTCCGGTCCGGCTATCAGCATGGCAATCATAA
The DNA here is from genome assembly GCA_946061795.1 of uncultured Elusimicrobium sp. Lineage (GTDB taxonomy): Bacteria > Elusimicrobiota > Elusimicrobia > Elusimicrobiales > Elusimicrobiaceae > Avelusimicrobium. The sequence goes on along the minus strand of CAMGSK010000096.1, from coordinate 2,492 downwards.
ATACGGCGCAGCCCGCCAAAGCCAGCGGGGGAGTTTTCATCAGCGAACTAAACAGCGCGCTGACGGCAAACAGCGCCGTTAATATAACCGCCCCGAGGATAAAAGTCGTTTGGTTGTGGGCCATGGGAAAAATCAGCGGTGTCATCAGCAGAACGGGGAACAGCGCGGCCCAGGGACCGGGTTGCCAAACTTTCTTTTTGTACGCCAGCAAGTCCGTCCCGGCGTTAACCACCGTAAACGCCAAAAAGGAACAAAGCGTTAAAAGGGGCTCCGTCGTTCCTGCGGTGTTCGTCCATACCATTAAGGACAGAAACACTAAAATTTTGCCGATATGAAAAGCGGGCGCGTGCAACGCCTTGTCCTGATATGCCAAAAAAGCCAGCAAAATGTTTAACCATAAAGCCAGCCCCATCCAAACGATTGACGCCGGCAAACGTGATCCCGGGCCGATAAAAGCCAGCAAAACAAACAGCAAATTAAACGCCGTAAAGCCGCCCAGGATGACTTTGGCCGAATTAGTAAGGATGTCTTTTCGTTTCCATGCGGTAAAAACGGCCGCCGCGCAGTACAGCGCGCTGAAGGAACAAAACGTAAGCGTTTGGGAAAGAGAAAACTTTCTGAGGCCGCGGTAAAGCTCTTCCAAAAAGCCGAGACCGTGTCTTATCATACCGTCGAACTAATCAAAGCTGGTGACCGTCAGGGACAATATATACGCGCTTTGACTGACGGCGGCGAATACGGCGGCCGCGATAAGAACACCGTTCCATTTGCGTTTGAGCGCGGAAGCCGCCGCGGCGGCTAAAACCAAGGCGACGTATGTGAAAAAGAACACCGGGCGCACTTCTCCGTCGGAAAGCAAGAACGGCGTCAGAAAACTGATGACTTCGGCCAAAAAAGCGATATATTTGGCGTTTTTCCATACGGCCGTTGCAAACGAAGCGGCCGCCACAGCGGCCATCAGCGTAAACGCGGCGGTTTGCCCGATGAGATGATAAAAAGCGTACGCGCCGAATATGCAGGCGTACAGCACCGCCAGACCGCATCCGCACAGGGTGTGCGACGTGGTTTTTAGGCTGTCTTTACGAATCAGCAGTCCCGCCGCCAGCAGGCCGGCTCCGCATAATGCGCCGCCCGCCACGCGCATGGCGGGGCTGAGCAGGCTGTTTTCAACAGAATATTTAATGGCGAAAGCGATACCCAAAAACAACGTAAACCCTCCAAGCCAAGAAAACACCTGAACAGTGGTGAATTTTTCCCAGTCAATAAGCGGTTTGGACGGCGCGGGTTTGGAAGCAGCTGTGACGGGGGAACCCGGGGCTTTTGCCGGGGGTATGCTTGTGACGGACTTGGAAGCAGTCCGGGGAGCGGAGGCCTGCGCCAGAGAGGGAACCGGAGCCGGAGACTCCTTAGGCGAGGGAGAAACCTTGGCCGCACAGACGGGTTGCTGCATTTTGGAAGAGGCACCTTCCTTTGGTGTTGCGGCGGGTGCGGCTTCTTGCCGGACGGATTTTTTCTCTTCCAGCAGTTTTACCCGGTATTGCAGCCGGTGGATTTTATCCGCCAAAACGATTTGCCGGATGAATAAAACGATTCCGATGATAAACAGCAATATTTCCATGTGGTCTCCGTAGAGTTTGAGTTGGCACCGCCGCGGATATTTCCGCGTTTTATTTTTTGTATGAAAAAGAAATTTTTTGCGCCGTATTTTCCTAAGGAATAGAAAAGCAGACCCCGTTTTTACGGGGTCTGCTTCGGGTAAAGATTATTTGGTCAGGGAGTTGATATGTTCTCTGTATTCGTCGGCCAGAGAATCCGAATATCCGCTCCAAATTTTGACTAAATTGTGGTTTTTGTCAAACAACATGATGTGCGGAAATCCCTGTACGCCCATGTTGCCGGCCGCTTCTCCGCCCCGGTACAAAATGACGGATTTGAGGCCGTAATCTTTTTTGATTTTTTCAATGACGTCTTCGTCCTCGTCCACATAAACGCCGATGACTTCCACGCCTTTGTCTTTAAATTCGGCGTTGGCCGTTTCCAGTGCGGGCAAAGAGCGTTTGCACCAGCCGCAGTAGCTGGCCATAAAAGCTACCAAGACGGGGGAACCTTGGTGAGCGGAAGCGTCCCATACTTCTTCGGAGCCGGATACCGGCAGCGCCAGCTCCAGCGTCGGCGCTTTGGGGATATTCACGCCGCACGCGCCCAGCAGTACAGCGGCGAAGAGAGAAATGAATAAGGTTTTCTTTTTCATATGCGTCCTCAACATAGTTTAGGATACGTATATTGTACTTAAATTTGCCTGAAAGGGGAGAAAAGAATCTATCCGCCGTCGGCCGAAAGGATTTTTCAACGGGGTTTGGGAGAGAAAAGGCGGCGGTGGAGATTTGGTCGGGGAATTTTTTAATGTGCGGACTTAGGGATTTAAAGGGGTTGCATTGTTTTTTTTTTTTGATAAATTTTGCTTATGAACAAAATTTATCAAAAATCCTTTC
>CAMGSK010000095.1 GCA_946061795.1 uncultured Elusimicrobium sp. | reverse complement strand
AAAAGAAGGAATACCTCTTTCGTTGTTTCTCCCGCCTTTCGGCTTGCCGATAAAATGGGGTTGGGGCGGAAATATGTTTTTATTTGTTTGAGCGTTAGCGAGTTGTAAAAACACTGCCATAAATTCCGTTTTATAAGCCGCTGGCGGGCGGTCTTTTTCGCCCCTTTTTCTGCCGCCAGAAAAAGGGGTAAGAACATTCGGCAATGTCAAAAAGTAAGTGGGGCACGGGGCAAAGCCCCAAAGAGAAACTATTAACCAACAAACAAAAAAATCCCCCGCATAAAGCGGGGGATTTTTTGGGTAAAGACTTTTGTTAATCCAGGAAGCTCAAGGCCTGCTCGCGGTTGGCGATGCGGCCCGCCCACTGCAATTTGCCGAAGCGGTCCAGCACGGAAGCGATATTGCGTCCGTTCACGCCCATTTCGCGCAGTTCACGCCCTTTGATGAAGCACGGCTCCAACGCGGTGCGTTTGAGGCCGGGGCACATCGCGCGCACAACGGCTTCCTGCAGCTGGGTCAGCGGTGCGGCGGGAGACTTCTGTTCGTCCACCACCGTCCACGCGCCCAACAGCTCGTGCGTCGTTTCTTTGGGCAAATGCAGGCTGATCAGAAACTCCGGACCGCTGGCTTCCAACAAGCAGGCGCACAGCCCCAATTTGGCGCTTACGCCTTTGCCTTTGGCGAGGACGTCGTTCCATTTCAGTCCCGGATAGACAAACGGCAACAGTTCGTAGCGTTCCATCAGCGCGAATATTTCGCGCACGTTTTTTTCTTCCAAGATTTTGACGAACTCCTGGCGCACGCGTTCGCGGGAGAGAATAAACGGGTATTCCTCGCGCGAAGCGTCTTGCATCAGCTGAGAAGTTTTCCGGTCAATCGTCCATCCGAAGCGGCCGGCAAACCGAACGGCGCGGAACAGCCGCGTCGGATCATCGGAAAAGCTTTTGTCGTGCAAAATTTTCACGACGCCTTTGTCGATGGCTTTTTTGGCTCCGAACGGATCATAGGAAGCGCCGAAATTTTTAGGCAAAATACTCAGCGCCCACGCATTGGCCGTAAAATCCCGTCTGAACAGGTCGTCTTTGATATTGGAAGGCGTTATTTCAGGCAGTGCGCCCGGGCGGGCGTACGTTTCTTTGCGGGCCTGCACCAAATCCAGCTTCAGGCCGTTGTCCAAAACAACGCGGTACGTGTTGAACTGCGAGAACTTGCGTTTGGTGCCGCCCCACGTCCGTATGCAGAAATTGGCCACGGACTCCGGCGAACCTTCAAACGTCAAGTCAATGTCTTTTGTGTCTCTTCCCAAATAGAAGTCCCGAACGGCTCCTCCCACCACCCAGGCCTTCAGTCCCAACTTATCGGCATATTTGCCGATGCACTGCAACAACTCTTTGTGTTTTCTCGGTATCATAATACTTCTGGCGCGTTTGCGCCGCCCCCTTCCATTTTCTCTGCAAAGTGTTTGAGCAGCGGGCTTTTCAGTCCCGACTCAAGCACCTTGCGGGCGGAACCGGCATAACTCACAGCCGTTTCATCCGCCCCAGCCGCCGTGTACAGAGGGAACCCCCGTTCCCGCGCCCATTCGGGCTTTAGCCGCGCAATCTTCATTCCCAGCGCGGCAGCGGCAGCTGCAATGGCTTCTGATTCATCGGTACGTTTTTGTTCTGTTTCTACCACCTCCTTAAGCTCCTCCAGACCGAATACGCACATCGGCCCGAAGTCCAGATTCAGCTGCTTAAAAAGCGTATCTTTGAGCTGCGCGTAATCGCGCCGCATTTTTTCAAGCAGATCCCCTTTATTTTTGCGGTTTTTGTCCGAGAAAACAAAAACCAGCAGGCTGCTTTGTTCGTCTAAATAAATAAAATCAATGTCTCCGTAGAAGAATTCGCCGCAATGGGGACAGCGGCACAAATTTAATTCTCCGCCCAAAACCGCGTCTTTCAAATCGGGGTCTTGGCCTGCGTTGACGAACGTCCAATGGTCGGCCTCAAACGGCTCGCATCCATTGGGACAGCTTAGGGTTTCTTGAGACTTAATCGACCTCATAATATATTTATACCAAAAAAATAAATGATTTGTGTCAAGATTTTTTTGCTCCGCACGGCCTCCCTGTAAAGTTATACAATTAAGTATATGCAAGAAAACAGACAATACAAGGACCGGGCCCGGGAAGTGACTCTGCGCGGCCTGGCCGTCAATTTGGTCCTATGCGGCGTAAAAATGGCCGCTGGACTGCTGGGACGGAGCGCGGCCATGGTGGCCGACGCCGTACATTCTCTTTCAGACACCGTCACGGACGCGGTGGTGCTGGTCAGCTTAAAACTTTCCGCCAAACCCGCCGATGAAGACCACGCCTACGGCCACGGACGTTTTGAAACGTTGGCCGCCGCGGCGATTACGCTGGCCCTTATTTGGGTGGGCGGCAAAATTTTGTGGGACGCGCTGCACGCCATTTTGGCCGCGGCGCAGGGGCAGACTCCCCCCGCACCCAGACTGATCGCCCTGCTGGCGGCGGGGCTTTCTATTATCGTTAAAGAATGGCTCTACCGCTATACGCTGCGCGCCGCCAAAGCCTCCGACAGTCAGGCGCTGCTGGCCAATGCCTGGCATCACCGCTCCGACGCTTTATCTTCCGTCGGCACGCTGGCAGGTATATCGGGCGCGTATTTTTTAGGCCCCAAATGGACGGTGCTGGACCCGCTGGCGGCGGTTATCGTCAGCTGTTTTATTTTTGACGCTTCCTGGCAGATTTTAAAAAATGTCTGGCGCGAACTGTCAGACGGATCTTTAGGGATACAGGCGTTGCGGGAAATCGGCGAGCTTTGCGCGCAGGTGCCCGGCGTACGGCGGCCGCACGACATCAAAACCCGCCGCATCGGGCCGCACGCGGCCATTGAATTGCACATTTACGTGGAAGACGATACCCCTTTTGTACGGGTGCACCAAATCACTGAAGAAGTGGAAACGCGCTTAAAAGAAAAATTCGGCGCGGGAACGTTTGTGACCGTTCATCCGGAACCGCTCTCTCTTGACCGCGGGAACTGACGCGTTTCTTGCGCGTAAAAATGATACAATAAGTAGGCTTTTTCGCCCCGTTAGCTCAACTGGATAGAGTACCGGTCTTCGGAACCGGTGGTTCGGGTTCGAATCCCGCACGGGGCATTTTGCTATAGAAGCGTTTTGTATAGTGTTTATCTATACAAAACTCTTTTTTTCGTCGAGAAATAATGAGAAAATAATGTATATAAAAGAAAATGAGATATAATGACGTTGGCAGTAAAATGGCAGTAAAACCCCCCGGCACGCTATTTATGCCGCGTAAAGAACCGACGGATTCGTTCTCCGCAGGATTGTATTGACAAATCCTCTCCGCCCCGGAAATATCTTAAAAACGGAATATGAACCTTTTCCCGAACAACGACGTTTATCCCCCAACGTTTAAGCAAACCGATTAAATTTTTTTGGTCCGCTTCACTCAGCCGGATTAAACTGAACAAATTGTTTTTTCCGAGGACCAAAACCTCTTCACTGCTGCATCCGGAAGGAGTGTTTCTATAATACTTCCAAAGGAAACAAACCCCTCCCAGGGAGGTCCACGTAAATAAACGTTTTTTTATTTTTATCCCCTGCTTGGTCACCGCCGCCACAGGCGCAGGCCAAAACAGGTTTTTTACTCCGATCCATACAAAAATGGCCCAAATAATCGCTCCGGCCAGCACCCAAGTCACTGACGACCTTCCGACCGACACGACCATACCCCCGAACAGAAATCCCGCAGCTATCCTCGCCCAAGCCCAGCTTTTGCAGGTAAAAAATACTTTTTCTTCCGACTCCGGTTTTACGTATTTTAACGGAGAGTTTGTCTTTTTTCCGCGCATGTTTTATTTCCTGTTCATATAAAATTTTCGCTTTTGCGGATTTAATTTTTCCAACGCATAGCGCAACATGGTGCGCGGCATTTGCCGATAAAATCTGTCCAAAAACAAACACAGCACCTTTTCATCCTTTTTCCCCACTTCGCGCAGCAGCCATCCGCAGGCTTTATGCATCAAATCATGTTTGTGCATGAGAAAAAACTCCGCCAAAGAAAGCGTGGGTCCGAATTTCCCCCGCTTGACCCAATACATCGTACCGACGACAGCGGCGCGCTGTTCCCACAAATTCTCCGAGCGGGCCAAGCGGTCAAACCAACGGCTGTCTTTTTTTTCATACAGATATGCGCCCAAAATTTTATAAACGGACAAATCAATCAAATCCCAATTGTTGCACCGGGGCAAATGCTTCACATAAAAACGGAAAACTTCTCCGCGCGTTTTTTCCTCTTCCGCGCGTTCAAACTTTTCCACCAGAACCAGCGCGGCGGCCAAACGCGCTTCATGCCACCGGGACGCAAAGAGCGTTTCCAAGTCTTTCCAGTCCGTTTCTTTCCAAAACCGCTTGACCAGCGCGCGGGTTTGCGGCACGCGCAAACCCAAAAACTCGTCCCCTTCTCCATATTCCCCTTTGCCCGTTTTAAAAAAACCGCGCAAAACAGCGGCCTGGGCCGGATCGGCGCAGGCGAGCAAATAACGCAAGAGAGCGGGGGCGTTTTTCACGCTCTCATTTTATCATATTCCGCCCGCGTAAAATTTGGTAGAATAAATTATCTAATCTTGCAGTAAGGAGCATCCCATGGGTGGACATTCGCACTGGGCCGGCATTAAGCACAAAAAAGCTCTTGTCGACGCCAAAAAAGGCAAAGTATTTACCAAAATTTTGAGAGAAATCACCATCGCCGCCAAAATGAGCGGCGGCAATCCCGACCAGAACCCCCGCTTGCGCAAAGCCATGGACGACGCCCGCGCGGCCAACATGCCGCTGGACAACGTCAAACGTGCCATCATGAAAGGCACCGGCCAGCTGCCCGGCGTGTCTTATGAAGAAATCACGTATGAAGGCTACGGCCCGGGTTCCACGGCGGTCATCGTGGAATGCACCACGGACAACAAAAACCGCACGTTTGCGGAAATCCGCAAAATTTTCACCAGCCGCGGCGGCTCTATCGGCACCTCCGGCTGCGTGTCTTACATGTTTAAAAGCAAAGGCGTTATTGTGGTCGCCAAAGACGCCGTCTCTGAAGACGACTTGATGAATCTGGCCTTGGAAGCAGGAGCCGAAGACGTGCGCACGGAAGGAGACGCTTTTGAAGTCATCACCGCTCCGGACGCCACGTTCGAAGCCGTTAAAAAAGCCATTGAAGATAAAGGCATTACTCCCGAATCGGCCGAGTTGACCATGCTGCCGGATACGGAAGTAAACATTACTGACGAACACGTGGCCGAATCCCTCATGAACATGCTGGAAGAACTGGACGACCACGACGATACGAAAAACGTCTATTCCAACTATAATATCCCCGACGATATTATGGCCAAACTGGACAAATAAGTATTTATCATTTCCGTTCACCGCCCGCGGCCAAAAGGACACGGGCGGTTTATTTAAAATATGAATTTATCCTCTTCCGTCGTTTTGGGCATAGACCCCGGATTGGACCGTACTGGCTGGGCCGTAGTGCGCCGCGGGGCGCGCGCCGAGCTTACGCTGGCGGCCTGTGGGTTGATTCACACCCAGGCGGGACAGGACTTACCCAAACGGCTGAACTTTATCTATCAAGAACTTCAAAAAATTTTGGCCAATTACCGCCCGGACCAAGTGGCCATGGAGCAGAACTTTTTCCTAAAGCGCGCCGTCACCATGGCCAATACCGTCATGACGCGCGGAGTCATTATTTTGGCTTGCGAACAGGCGGGCAAAGTTATTTCCTTCTATCCTCCCAAACGCGTTAAAATGCTGCTGTGCGGCACGGGAACCGCGGATAAAAAACAAGTACAGCGCATGGTACAGCTGGCTTTGAACCTGGATAAAAAACCGGAGCCGGACGACGTGGCGGACGCGAGGTCAGGCGGCCGGATTCCGTCA
>CAMGSK010000094.1 GCA_946061795.1 uncultured Elusimicrobium sp. | reverse complement strand
GTCGGCCGAGATGGACGCCCAGGCGTTGCTGGACGGACAGCTGGAAGCGTTAAAAGAAGTCTTGTCCCAGACGGGGACGGAACGCGTGGGGGCCTTGTCGGTGGCCGGACAGCGTTCCACGGTGGTGTTTTGGGACCGCCTGAGCGGGAAGCCGCTGGCTCCCGTATTGGGGTGGCAGGACGGGCGTGCCGGCGCACAGGTTCTTCGTGCGGGGCTTTCCCGGGAGAGCGTACACCGTTTGACGGGGCTCTATCCCACGCCTTTTTATTCCGCGGCCAAAATCGCCTGGACGCTGGAGCACGTGCCGCAGGTTCGTCAGGCCGCCGAGGACGGGCGGCTTTGCATCGGTCCGACGGCTTCTTATGTCATCTGGCATTTGACGCGCGGGCGAGTGTTTGCCTGCGACGCCACTTTGGCGCAGCGGACTTTGTTATTTAATATTTCTACGCTTAATTGGGAGCCCCAGCTGCTGGAGACTTTTGGCGTCCGGCGCGAGTGGCTGCCCCAAATAAAACGTTCCACCGACGATTACGGATGTTTTGAAGTGAACGGGCGTTCCATTCCCATATGTGTTTGTGCCGGGGACCAGCAGGCCGCTTTGCAGGCGTTGCGCGTCGTAAGCGGCGGAGCATGCATCAATTACGGAACGGGAGCGTTTTTTATGCGTCACACCGGCAACAGAAGTTATTTCCTGCCGGGATTGCTTACTTCCGTCAGCGCGCAGACGCAAGGCGCGGCGGAATATTTGCTGGAAGGGCCGGTAAACGCTTGCGGGACGCTGTTTGCCTGGCTGAGTGAAATAGGTTTTTCTTTCGGTGCGGAAGAGCTGGACGGTTTATGTGAGGCCGCCCGCAATCCGGCGGATATATTGCCCGCTTTGGGCGGTTTGGGTGCGCCGTATTGGGACTTTGCCGCTTCTCCCGTCATAGCGGGACTTTCTCCGCAAACCAAGAAAGCCGATATCGCGGCCGGAGCCGTCAACGCGTTGGCCTGTTTGTTGGCGGACATGGTATTTTATGCGGAAAGATTCGGCATAAAAAGTGCGGAAATTAAAGTGTCCGGCGGTTTTTCAAAAAGCCGCGCACTGTTGCGCCGGCAGGCCGATATTTTGCAGACGCGTTTATTGCCGTGTTCGGAAGCGGAAGGTACCTGTGCGGGAGCGGCGATGATGGGGGCCGCCCGGCTGGGGTGGGATGTTTCCCAGTGGCAGACGCTGCGTTTGCTTCCCGCTGTGGAGCCCCGGATGGACGCCGAAGAAGCGGAAGCGTTGTATCGCCGCTGGCACGGATTTTTAAACTGGTGCAAACTGAGAAAATAACGCGTTGGTTGGATATGGATGAGGCATTTTTAAAGAGCCCCGGATGGATGTCCGGGGCCTTTTATGTCTAATTGAAGGATAATTTGCTCCCCTCGTCGGCTCCCTGGAGTCCATAAAAATCCCCGCTTTTCAGCGGGGATTTTGGCTGAGGAAAAGGAAATACTATTCTTCTTCCAACACCGACGGCATTTGGGCCGGGGTCAATTCTCTCATTTTGGCGTCAACTCGTTTTTGGATTTCCGCTTCGCGTTTAGCCTTGGCCTCGTCCAGCTGTTTTTGCAAGGCGGACAGTTCTTCGTCTTTGCTGGTAATTTCTTCTTCCACCTGGCGGCGCAGTTCTTCACGCTTCTCTTGGAGTTCTTGCTCCTTTAACTGCCGGACCATGGCTTCTTCTTCGGCCAATTGGGCCGCCAGCGCTTCCACTTCCTGGCGTTTTTCTTCCGCCAAGGCTTGGGCTTCGGCGCGGGCTTCTTCCCGGCGTTTTTCCAATTCCGCCTGTTCGGCGGCCCGTTCTTGAAGCTGCTGTTTATAGACCGTTTGTTTCTTGACGGTCAGCACTTTCATCACCGGTGATTTGGGCATCAGGTCCGAAGCCAGCGCGAAAGCGTCTTTGCTCTCTTGGTTGACGGCGGTCAAGTCCACGTTTTGTTTGATAAGCAGCAGCGCGGCTCTTTCGTTTAAATTCTTAATGGCGTACATCAGCGCGGTATTTCCGGAAGAATCGCGGAGGTTGGGATCGGCTCCGTTGTCCAGCAGCCATTGCAGCGCCTGCGTGCCTTTTGCCGTGGAATACATCAAAGCGGTTTTGCCTTTGGCATCGGCGGAATCCACGGAAAATCCTTCTTGGGCCAGAAATTGCATGGCCGGCAGATTGCGGCTCTGCGCCGCGGCGACGAACAAATTTTGTCCTTTGGCGTCGGTAATTTGGGTGTCCGCTCCCATTTTGACCAGTTGGCGAATTAAAGCGATTTGTCCGTTTGCCGCCGCGTAAAACAAAGCCGTGCGGCCTTCATGGTCTTTTAAATCCACTTGCGCTCCGTTTTGCACCAGCAGCTGTGCGGCCTTTTCCTGCCCGGCGGAAGCGGCGGCTTCCAGCGCGGAAAAGCCGGTGGCGGGATTTTGATAATCGGGGTTTGCTCCGTGTTTAAGCAAAATTTTGATATTTTCCAGCGCGCCGCTTTGAGCCGCATAAATCAACGGCGTATTGCCGGTGTTGTCCGGCAAATTGACGGCGCGGTTGTTGAGCTTGACCAATGTTTGGGTCAAACGGCTGTTGTCCGCCGCCATGGCGTGCAAAAGCGCGGTTTTGCCCAAGTCGTCCTTCGCTACCGGATCGGCCCCGTTTTGAATTAAATATTCTGCCACTTCGCGCTGGCCCGCCGCGGCCGCGGCGATAAGCGGCGTGACGCCGTAGCTGGAGTTCAAATTGACGGAGGCGGCTCCTTCTTCCACCAGCAGTTTGACGATGCGCAGATTGCCTTTTTCCGCCGCTATGGTCAAGGGCGTAATTCCCGCATAATTGCGTTCGTTCACATTGACGTTGGCGTAAATCAATGTGCGTACGCGGTCCGCGTCGCCGCTTTTGATGGCGCGCACCAAAGAAGTGTCATATACGTATTTGGTTTTGGAGGGTTCCCGGTTGCCCAAGGTGGAGCCTTCGTATTTTTTTTGCACCCGGCCGAACACTTCCCCCCGGTAGATGTCTCCGGGAATTTCGTCGGAAGAGGCGGAAGATTTTTTCGTGCCCAGTACGGAGCCGTGGTTGGTGGGCGTTTGGCTGCCCAAGACGGTGCCGCGGTAAATGTCTCCGGGGACGTTTTTCTGCGTGGCGGCCTGAGGGGTTTTGACGGCCGCCGGTTTTTTCTTTTGGTTCTCGGCGGGTTCCAATCCCTTGATATAGACGGGTTTGCCGTCCACGTAAATGATGTCGGGCTGGTCGGCTGCCGCCGCGCCAGGCACTAACAATAGAGAAAGCAATGCGGTGAAATACAATTTGTTCATAGGTCTCCTCCAATGTTTATATTATAGCAATAGAGGAAAGGTTTTTTGCAATGAAAATTTGCTTTTTGGGGGTTAAAATTAATCAGACGAATAAAAATATAATTTAAAACAATTATGTTCAGGTAAATAAAAAAATTCTTTTGTTTACCGTAAAAAACAGTTGATTTTTTCCCGGAGGTAGTGGTATGATAAATATATAGATTTCTCCCCCAGAACCCTTCGACTTACCCCCCGAATGGTTCTGACAAAGAGCAGGGCACATCCCCCTGCTCTTTTTTTGTCTTTATAAATAAAACCCCCCTGCCAAAGCAAGGGGGTTTAAACTTTATCCTCTTTACAGAGAGTAAACTCTGATGAGGCGGGCCAGACTTTATCTTGCATTCTGCCCTGCGCTCTTTCTCTTATAGAGAAATCGCGCTGACGGGGCAGGCAAGACTTCATCTTGCATTCTGCCCTGCGTTCTTTCTCTTACAGAGAAATCGCGCTGACGGGGCAGGTGCCGGCGCAAGCGCCGCACTCAATGCATTTGGACGCGTCAATGGAGCGTTTGCCGTCTTGCTCGGAAATGGCGCCGACGGGGCAGGCGGATTCGCACGCGCCGCAGTTAATGCAGACTTCGGGGTTCACTTTGTAAGCCATAAATTTGATTCTCCTGAACGTTAATTTATTGGGTATCTATATTATACTAAAATTGCCTTTCCTTACGCCTTGTCCGAAAACGGAAAATTTTCTTTCGTCGGAGGGCGTGCCGCTTTCCCCCCTTGCCAGCGCGGGCGCGGGTGTGCTACAATATAAAAGTAAGGAAAAACTAACTTTTATGCAAAACACATCTTTCCGTTCTCTTTATGATTTGAAACCCGGCTCTTCGGCCGAGATTACCCATATTGACGCCGACCCCGCCTTGGCTTCCAAACTGGCCGCCATGGGGCTGGCCAAAGGGCAGAGCGTCACGCGCAAGTCCGGCCGCAATCCGTTAGTGGTGTCCGTGTGCGGCAGCGAGGTGGCCCTCGGCGCCCAAACCGCCAAAAAAATATTCGTTTCCGGCAAAAAACACACGTTTTTGTTGGCCGGCAACCCCAATGTGGGCAAGAGCTTGGTCTTTTCCCGCTTGACGGGAATCGGCATTTTGTCTTCCAATTTCCCTGGTACGACGGTGGGGCTTAATTACGGCACGACCGTATTTAACTCTGAGTCCTACACCATTATCGATATTCCCGGTTTATACCGTTTGGAAGAAAAATGGGTGATAGAGGGTAAAAAACGGGATTTGTTCAAAGAGTTGGAGTATGATTTTATCGTATGCGTGGCGGACGCGTCCCACTTGGAGCGGAACCTGTACTTTACGCTGGAAGTGATGAGTTTGGGCAAGCCCGTCATTTTGCTGCTCAATAAATTTGACGAGGCGGAACGCAAGGGCATTTCCATTGATGTGCGCGGTCTTTCCAAAAAGCTGGGTATTCCGGTTATTGCCGTAGTGGCCACGACGGGCGAAGGCTTGAAACGCCTGGAAGTGACGGCCGGAAAGCTGGACGAGGGCGTTTGCCGCGGCCGTACGCCGTTGTCCGTTCCGGATACCCCGGAAGGCAAATGGCACCTAATAGGCGATATTGTGCGCCACGTGCAGAAAATTCGCCATAAACACGCCACGCTGACAGAAAAACTGCAGGCTTGGGCCACTCACCCCGTGACGGGGCTGCCCATTGCGCTGGGCGTGCTGGCGCTGTCGTTTCTGCTGATTATGTTTGCCGGAGAGCAAATCATCGGATTGCTGGAGCCTCTGTATGACGACTATTATTTCCCATTTATGCAAAAATTATTCGGCTTTTTGCACGGGAACGCTTTGTCGTTGTTCTTGTTGGGAGACGGCGGAACGCAATACTTCGGCGTATTGACGGACGGGCTGAAAATCGCGCTGGTGGACGTCATGCCTTACGTGCTGGTGTTTTACGCTTTGCTGGGCTTCTTGGGCGATTTGGGGTATTTGCCGCGTTTGGCCGTATTGCTGGACCGTATTTTGCACCGCATCGGTCTGCACGGCTACGGGGCGATTCCCATTATGCTGGGGTTCGGCTGCAAAGTGCCCGCCGTGATGGGCGTGCGCGTATTGGAAACGCGCAGAGAGCGCATTATCGCGCTGGCGCTCATTTTGCTGCTTGCTCCGTGCATTTCCCAGACGGCTATGATTTTGTCCATCCTTTCTCCTTACGGGCTGAAATATTTATTTATCGTTTTCGGCGTTTTGGTTTTAAACGGGGTGGTGGCCGGCACGCTGCTCAACCGCCTGCTGAAAGGAGAAACGCCGGAAATCTTTATGGAAATTCCGTCTTGGAGCATTCCCCGGCTGCGCCCGCTGGCGCGCAAAATATGGCTGCGCATGAAGGAGTACTTGTTTGACGCGCTGCCGCTTATTTTGGCTGGTGTGCTGTTTGTGGATCTTATGCAGTTTTCTGGGCTGACGGACTGGCTGGCCAAAATTTTCCGCTATCCGGTGGAATATATGCTTCATTTGCCTTCGGATACGACGCCTTTGCTGTTGCTGGGATTTTTGCGCAAAGACATTTCCATCGCGCTTTTGGAACCTTTTCACCTCCCCCCCGAGCAAATCGCCGTCGCCTGCGTATTTATGGCGATGTATTTGCCCTGCGTGGCCACCTTTTTCGTCATTCTCCGGGAGCACGGCTTAAA
>CAMGSK010000093.1 GCA_946061795.1 uncultured Elusimicrobium sp. | reverse complement strand
GGGGCTGCTGAGAGAAAAAGACTTCGGTTTGGACTTACAATTTACTAATTACAGATAAGGAGTGTTAATGAAAAAAATCTTTTTGACCGTTTTGTTGGGCGCGTTGTCCGCGGCGGCGTTTGCCGTGGACGACGCGGAACTCAATTTTTACCAGCGTCAGGCCATGATGAAAGGCGCCACCTCCAAGCAGGACCGCGCGCTGGCCGGAGCTTTGGCGCGCCAGGCAAAAGACTGGTTCTTTGTCCACCCGGAACATGCGGAAGCCAAAACCGCGCTTTTAATGCAGGCGGACTATTTTTTGCGTGCGCGGGAAGAGGGAGAAGCGCTGGTGGCTTTGTATCAGGTGCGCTTTTATTTCCCTTCGGAGCAGGACTTGACGCTTTTGTCCTCCAATGTGGAAAAGGCCGCCGAAGGACTAGACGGGAAACAGAAGGCGCAGGCGCTGAAACTGCTGGCCGTTAATACGCAAGGCATGTCCGCCCCTCAGAAACAGGCCGTGTTGCTGGAAACTTTGGTCAAAGGAAATTTAAAAGGCGTGTATGAACCGGTCAATGTCTTATTTTCGCGGTTTTTCGCGCAAAATCCTTCCTACGAAGGCAACGACAAATTGACTCTGCTGCGCGGAGACTGGCACCGCCAAAACGGCAATTTCCTGGCGGCGGTGGCGGAATATAAAAAAGTGAATGAACTTTTTGAGTCTTCTCCTTACAAAGCCGCTGGCCTGCGCATGAGCGCCGACGTATATGCCGGAGATTTGCAGGATTATGAAACGGCGACGTCTTTGTATCATCAAGTGCTGAAACAGTATCCGCAATCCAATGAGCGCGGCGTAGTGTACAAACATTTGGCCGTAATGGAAGAAAACCGCAAAGATTATCCCGCCGCTTTGGCTTATTACGACAAAGCCATCGCCGATTTGGGCTCCCGCCCCGCCGCTTATGACGCCTGGCGCGGAAAAGCCGACGTGCAAACCCGCATGAAAGATTACCGCCTGGCTTATGAAACGCTTTTGCGCGCGGCGGATTTGTTCTCTGCGGATGAAAATAACTATACGGACGCGTTGAACCAAGCCGCATCCGTGGCGAAAAACCGGTTAAAAGATTTGTCCTTGCAAAGCGCGGCGCTGGAAAAGATTTTGCTCCTGTATCCTGCCGCGCCGAAAGCACCGGAAATTATGTATGACTTGGCGTATTCGTACGAAAAACAAAATAAAGCGGCTCAGGCCGTGGAAGCGTATAAACGCCTGATCATACAATATCCCACCGACAAATATGCAGACAGGGCGCAGGGCCGTCTGTCCCGGCTGGAAAAATAAGCCGTTTGTCCGTTTTTTAAAACCGCGCTTTTCAGCGCGGTTTTTTTGTGCCTGTCTGACTGGAATAAAAAAGCGGAATGCGCGGCGTTTTAGGGCGCGGGGACGGCGGGCTGTGGCGGGGAATCCGGCATCGTTTTCCGTCGGAAAACGCTTGACTTCCGTTTTTTTTTTTGATAAATTTTACGCATGGACAAACAAGCGGTTTCCTCTGTTTTTAAAGGGATTTCCCTGCCGGAAAAAGGAGTTTATGACGTTGTTTTTTCCCTGGGATGCAATTGCGGCTGTGCCGAGTATTTGCGCAAATACGGTTTGCGCGCGTCGGCCGGACCTTTTGACTGGGTTTTGGCTCCGTCAGCCCAGGCTCCTTTCCATATTTTACTGGAAGATCTGCGCCCGTTGCTGCAGCTGGACGATTTGAAAGAAATAAACGGCAAAGCCGGCAACCGCATCGTGGTCTCCGGGAGGAGCGGCTATACGCTGTTTCATGACTTTTGGCAAGACGCTCCGCTGCAAGCGCAGCTGCCGCAGGTCTGCGCCAAATATGCCCGGCGTGCGGAACGTTTTTTGGATGCGCTTTGCAAAGGAAAAAGAGTCTTGCTGGTCTGGTACGGAGAAACAGGTTTTACGCTGTCTGATGAAGAAATTGTGCGTTTTTCCGGAGCCGTCCGTAAAAAATACGGACAAAATACGGATTTTTTAGTGCTGCAATATGAGCCGGGGCTTTCTGCCGCCGCGTATCAGCGTTTGGCGGACGGGGCCGTTAAAGCGGCTTTTCCTTGCGGGGAACGGGAAGAAGGCAATTTGTTGTGGGACAGACGGAGGGTGGGACCCGTTTTCTCTTCCATAAAGTGCCGTTCCGTCCGCTCCTCGCGCTGGACGGGCCGTCTGCGCGCTTTGGCCGTGCGTGCGGCGTCTACATTTATTTGGAACCGTCAAAAAAGACATCATTTTATAGACGTTTATCTAAACGGAAAATAAGAACCCGGGTTTGCGCCCGGGTTTTTAATGGCGGTCTTGCCGTATTTTTTCCCTCCGCCCCTCTCGTTCCTTCCCTTTGTCGGGTTTTCTTCCGGGCGTAAAGAAAACAATCTTTTGTAAAATATACATATGGATTTCTTGCTTTCCGTCTGGGACGTGTTTTTACATCTGGACGTACATCTTAACGCTTTGGCCGGTGCGCTGGGGCCGTGGCTGTATGTCGTGCTTTTTGCCGTGGTGTTTTGCGAAACGGGACTGGTGGTCACTCCTTTTTTGCCGGGCGATTCTTTGTTGTTTGCGGCGGGAGCTTTGGCCGCGCGGGAAGGAAGCCCCATTTACTTATGGGCGCTGATGCCCGTCATGTTTGCGGCCGCCGTATTGGGAGACAGCCTCAATTATGAGCTGGGCAAATGGCTGGGACCCAAGGTGTTTTCCCGCCCGGACAGTTGGCTGCTAAACCAGAACCATTTACGCAAAGCGCACGCCTTTTATGAGAAGTATGGCGGCAAAACGATTATTTTAGCCCGCTTTATTCCCGTCATCCGCACGTTTGCGCCGTTTGTGGCCGGTATCGGGCGTATGAGTTATCTGCGCTTTTTGGCGTATAATTTGGCGGGGGCGGCGTTGTGGGTGTTCCTGTTTGCGGCGGGAGGTTATTGGTTTGGGGATTTGCCTTTGGTGCAGCGGCATTTCCACTATGTGGTGGTGGGGATTATCGTCATCTCCGTACTGCCTGCTTTGTATGAGTTGTGGGCGGCCCGCCGGGGAAAAAATTAAAATTTGCGTTTTTCATTTCATAACCCGGGTCCTCTGTGCGGCCCGGGATTTTAATTTGCAAACAACTCTTTTGTCCGTGGTGTGGAGGGAAGCGGACAGCTTGGGTGTGAAATTAAATAATTTCTTAAATTTTCACTCTTTTTCAGCAGGCAAGTCCACCGGCAGTCTGCCCCGGGCTTTTTGGTTGCCCAGGATAATGTCCCCTGCCGTTTGCAAAACATATTTGTTTAATCCATAGGTGGCCAGTACGGTATCGGCGGACGGATAGTTGGGGATATCGTAGGGGCTCATGGTGGAGATGAACACGTTGTTCGGGTGCTCTTGAAACAGTGCGTGAATGGTGTTCTTTTGGTTGATGTTGGTTTTATCGGCCCATTGCAGGCTGGTGACTACCAGCAAATCCGCCCCGTCGGCGCATTCGCGCGCGCGTTTGGCGTCCACCGCTTTGGGGGTCAGCGCGGCGTTATAACTGCGGATGGTCCAGCCCTTTTGCAAAAAGGGTTTGGAGAAGCTCATCAGCTGGTCGGCAAAGCGCGCCGGAGCGAAAAATACGGCGCAAACGACGGGCTTTTTCCCTTCTTGAATTTTTGGCGCAAACGGCAGGCGGCCTTTGCGGTCACGTACCAGGGTGACGGAGTTGCGGCTGATTTGTTCCAGTTCTTCTTGATAGGCGCGGTCAATCGGCGCGGGCAGAGAGGGCGTCGCGTCCAAAAGCCCCAGTTTTTCTTTCAAAGCGAAAATCCGTTTAGCCGAGTCCTGCACCCGGGCTTTCAGCGCGGGATTTTTTTCCATTTGTTTATAAATACGCGCCACGGTGGTTTGCGGCTTGATATAACGGCCCAGCAGCACCATATCCGTTCCCGCCGACAGCGATCGTATGGCACATTGGGGAATGGTACAGAACGCGGTGGCCGCCTTCATATCCAGGCTGTCAGTGACGATCAGCCCTTCAAATCCCATTTTTTTACGCAGCAAATCCTGCAAAATCGGACGGGAAAAGGTGGCGATGTTTTTACTGTCCAGCGCGGGATAGAGAATGTGCCCGGTCATGACGCCCTGCGCGCCGTTTTTGACGGCCTGGCGGAACGGGGTCAGATGGATTTTATCCAATTCTTTGTACGGGGCCTTGACCACCGGCACTTGGTAGTGAGAATCCACGGACGTATCTCCGTGACCCGGAAAATGTTTGACCACGCTGATAATGCCGGATGCTTTGAACCCGTTCATAAGCGCCAGTCCCATTTTGGTCACGCCGGCCGGATCGGAGCCGAAAGACCGTACGCCGATAATGGGATTGTTCGGATTGCTGTTTACGTCCAGCACGGGAGAAAAATTCATATGTATGCCCGCGCGTTTGAGTTCCAGCCCGGCCAAATAAGCAATGGAGGCGGTGCCTTCCTCGTCGCCCGAGGCGGAGAGCATCATGTTGGTGGGCAGATAGTCAAAGCCCAGCGTAATGGGCGTATAAACGGTGCCGCCTTCGTAATCAATAGATATGAGCAGCGGAATTTTATGCGGGCTTTTGGCAGCCCATTTTTGCAGTTTTTCTATCAATGCTCGCGTCTGAGAGAGCGAATAATTCCCCCATTGAATTAGTACGCCGCCCACTTGGCCTTTCTCAATAACGGGGCGAAATGTTTCCGCACTGTCTATATCCACGAATACGGTTAGGGTTTGGGCCAGCTTTTCTTGGTCGGTCAAATCTTCAAAACGAACCTGCGCGGCTTGGGCCGCCGCGCAAAACAGGAATAAAAAACAAAAGAAAAAAGCCGCCGTTTTTTTCATCAGGCTCCCTGGATGTGTATCAACGGTATTTCCGCCGGAGCCAAGAGGCGCAAAGGCACGCCCCAGTAAAACATTCCGGACGTCACATAAATTTGGGATTTTTCGCCCGAGCGGTACAGCCCATACACGTACGGCGTGGTCATTCGGACGGCGAAGTTAAAAGGAAAAATCTGTCCGTTATGCGTGTGTCCGCTGAGCGTGAGAGGAATGCCGTGCGCCGCGGCACGGCCGGCGGCCAGCGGCTGATGGCTCAGAAGCACGCGCAAACGGGCCGGATCGGAACCGGAGAAAATTTTGTCCAGCCTCCCGTCGGTCATGCCCGTGGTTTTATAATCGTTGATGCCGATAAGCTGCAGTCCGTTGGGCAGCGTGCGGATTTGGTTTTGTAAAAGTTCTATGCCCGATTTTTGGTAGAAATCTACGGAGCGGTCATACCCCATATAATATTCGTGATTGCCTAACACGCCGAAGGAACCGTATTTGGTTTTCAAAGCGGCCAGTGCTTGTGCGTATTTTTGGCGGTGCATGCCGTATTCAAACACATCTCCCAGTACGAAAATGGCGTCGGGGTTTTGCGCTTGAATGCGCTCCAACGCTTTTTGGAAGCGGGAAAGGGACACGCCGCTGCCCAAATGGCTGTCCGATATCACGGCGATGCGCATTTCCGGCGCGCCGGGGATGACGACGTCCACGTGCTTAATCCGGGGAGAGGAGAAGCCTCCATATACGGCCGCGGCCGCGGTCAAAGCCATAACGGCCCAGCTGAGCGGAACCAAAACGTGCTTGGCGTTTAGTTTCATCAGCCAGCACATCCCTTGCAAACAGGCAAACTCCAGTATCACGCTGAAGAAAATAAAGACGAGGCCGGCCCAAGTGTAAGCCGCATAGTAAAGCGCGCTTTCCAGCGTGCCGTAGTGGGTGCGCGTATAAACCATTGCCCAGCGCATGAACAAAGTAAGCGCCAGCGGCGCCGCGAGCGCCGGGATTTTCCAGCCAGCGGCCGGGAAGGAAAAATAAACCCACAGGCCGATGATGACCTGCATCCCCAGCATAATCAAACCCGCTACAATGAAAAAAACCATAATTTATCCTTATAATTGCGGCACGGAGGCCGGCCCGGTTGAATTTCTTATATTTTACACATACATATCACCTATATAACAATATATAAGCAAGTCGAGAAGCGCAAAACGA
>CAMGSK010000092.1 GCA_946061795.1 uncultured Elusimicrobium sp. | reverse complement strand
GCCACTAGTGGATTGAAAATGATTCTCACTTATACCACATTCTTGAAAAGCATTTAAAACTTTCATTGTATAACATTGTATATATTAGCAGAGCATCATTATTCGATGTGGATGACAGACCCATAAGGATTGGGCCGCCCAGTATACCGCCGAAACACATTATCAATATGCCCAAACAGATGTCAGCCAAAAGTAAGCCAAGGATAGCAAATGGGTTTTTTTTCATTTTTTCACCGCTCTTTAGTTTGGATGACAAGCACATCATACGCTCTTTACAATATAACACGGATATTATACAATATAAACAAGCGAAAAACCGCGCCCCGTTTTGAAATGGGCAGGGTGAAAATCCCAAAGTAAAAAATGTGGCGCGACCCGTCTGAATATAGTATAATATTTTATACGTGTCAGACTTTAGGTGGCAAATTCCGCCCGGCTCGTCGAAGGAAGAGGAGCCCGTGTGGGATTTACTGCCGATAATTTTTTATTTACAAAGACGTTCCAAGGAACCAAAAATGGCAGAAAAAACTGAAAAAAAGGCTAGAATTCTCAGCCAAGAAAGAATCCGCATCAAACTGCGCTCTTACGACCACCGCATGCTTGACAACAGTGTTGCCCGCATCGTGGAAACCGCGCAGAAAACGGGCGCCATCGTGTCTGGGCCGGTTCTTCTTCCGGTACGCATTAAGAAGTACACCGTGCTTCGCTCCCCGCATACCGACAAGAAATCCCGCGAGCAGTTTGAAATGCGCATTCACAAACGGCTGATTGATCTGAAGAGTCCCACCTCCAAAACCGTCGACGAGCTCATGAAACTCGACCTCCCCGCCGGCGTGGACGTGGCAATTAAAAGCAACTAATTAAAGGACCAAACTAAGTTATGGCAGAAGAAAACATCCAAGCTGCTGGCGCCCAAGAGGCAACTCCCGTTGCTGAAGCGGCCAAAGCAGAAACTGTCAAAGAAGCTCCGGCTACGTTTCGTTTCGTAATCGGCGAAAAAGTGGGCATGACCCAGCTCTTTGATGAAAAAGGCAACCTGCATGGCGTGTCCGTGGTAAAAGCGGGCCCGTGCAAAGTTGTGCGCGTCAGAACCCAGGACAAAGACGGCTACAACGCCGTTTGCATCGGTTTTGGCGAAGTGAAAGAAAGCAAATTGAATAAACCCGAACTGGGCTACTTCAAAAAAGCCAACACGACCCCCGTCCGCCACCTCAAAGAACACCGCGTGGCCGACGTGAACGGTTTCGAAATCGGTCAGGTCATTTCACTCGAAAAAATTTTTAAACCCGGCGATTATGTTGACGTGCAGGGCAGCATCAAGGGTCACGGCTTTGCCGGCGCGATGAAACGCCACGGCTTTGCCGGCCAGCCCGCCAGCCACGGCGCCTCCGACAGAGAAAGAGCGCCCGGCGGTTTGGCTTCCCGCCGCTCTTTGGGTAAAGTTTTGTCCGGCCAGCGCATGGCGGGGCATTACGGCACCACGACGCACACCGTCGCCAAAATTGAAGTTATCAAAGTGGACAACGAAAACAACCTGCTCTTCTTGAAAGGCTCCGTCCCCGGCGCCAAAGGAAGCATTGTGTCCGTCTTGGAAACTTCCAAAAACAGAAAACACGTGGTGGCCCCCATCGTGCAGAAAATCTCTGCTTCTAAAGCCGCCAACAAGAAGTAAGGACTTTGACCATGGAAACTAAAGTTTTAGATATCAAAGGTAAAGAACAGGGCACCATCGCCTTGCCGGAAAGCTTGTTTGCCGTCAAGCCGAACCCGACCTTCCTTCACGAAGTCGTCACCGCCTTCCTGGCCAACCAGAGAAGCGGCACCGCGGACGTCAAAACCCGCTCCGAAGTGTCCGGCACCGGCAAAAAACCGTGGAAACAGAAAGGCACCGGCCGCGCCCGTCAGGGCAGCTTGCGCGCCCCTCAGTTCCGCCACGGCGGCGTCGCTTTCGGACCCACTCCGCATTCTTTCCGCCAGGAACTTCCCGTTGCCAAACGCCGCGCGGCCGTCGCGCAGTCTTTGTCGGCCAAATTCGCCGAAGGCAACATCGTCGTGTTGGACAGCCTGACGCTCAAAGAACCCAAAACCAAAGATTTTGCCGCCGTGCTGGACGTGCTGTCCGCTGGACGCAAACCCTTGGTGTTGGCTAATATTGACGAAACGACCCGCTTGGCTTCCCGCAATGTGACCGGCTTGACGCAGATGGCTCCCCAGGACGCCAACGCGTACGCCGTGCTTAACAGCAGCAAAGTCATTTTGACCAAAGAAGCCGTGGAAACGCTGGCCAAGACGTTCGTTAAGGAGGCCAAATAATGAGAACCTACAGCATCTTGAAAAAGCCTCTTTTGACTGAAAAGAGCTTGATTGAACGCGACAACAAAAACCGCTACGGCTTTGTCGTAGCCAAAGACGCGTCCAAAGGCGAAATCAAAACGGCCGTGGAAAAAATCTTCAACGTCACCGTCACCAAGATCAACACCATCTCCGTGCGCGGCAAAATGCACCGCATGGGCCGGTTTGAAGGAAAAAAACCGGATTACAAGAAAGCTTTCGTGACCTTGAAAGAAGGCGATAAAATCGAAGTGGTGGAAGCCACTGCGAAGTAGAATAAGGAGAACTACTGACTATGCCTATCAAGACATTTAGACCTTACACTCCTTCCAGGAGAACCATTACGGTGGCCGATTTCTCCGAGATCACCAAAAAATCTCCGGAAAAGAGCCTGACCAAAGGTCTGCGCAAAACCGGCGGACGCAACAACACCGGTATGATCATGGTCCGTCACATCGGCGGCGGTCATAAACGCGCGTACAGACAAATCGATTTTAAGAGAGAAAAATACGGCGTGCCCGCGACGGTCGTGTCCATTGAATACGATCCGAACAGAAGCGCGCGCATCTGCCTCTTAAAATATGCCGACGGCGACAAACGCTACATCCTGCACCCCATCGGAGTAAAAGTGGGCGATACGTTGATGAGCGGTCCGCAAGCGGATATTAAAGTGGGTAATTGCCTTGCTCTGAAAAACATTCCCGAAGGTACTTTTATCCACGCCATTGAACTGAAAGTCGGCAAAGGCGCGCAATTGGCGCGCAGCGCCGGTTCCCAAGGCCAGCTGATGGCCAAAGAATCGGATTATGCCCATATTAAAATGCCGTCCGGCGAAATTCGCCTGGTGCCCAGCGCCTGCTGCGCCACCATCGGTCAAGTGGGCAATGTGGACCACGCCAACATCGTCATCGGCAACGCCGGACGCAAACGCCATCGCGGCGTAAAACCGACCGTGCGCGGCAGCGCGATGAACGCCGTCGATCACCCGATGGGCGGTGGACGCGGTCACGGTAAAGGCGGCAACATTCCCCGCTCTCCGTGGAATCAGCCGGCCCGCGGTCTGAAGACCCGCTCCACCAAGAAAGTTTGGGGCTGGATGATCGTCAGCGACAGAAGAAAAAATAAGGCTAAATAATTATGGGAAGATCAACTAAAAAAGGTCCTTATGTGGATTTAAACCTGTTGGAAAAGGTTCAGAAAATGAACGCCTCCAACGAGAAGAAACCTATCAAAACGTGGGCGAGAGCTTGCACGATCACGCCGGAATTTGTGGGACACACCTTTTTGGTGCACAACGGCCGGAAATTCCTGCCCATCTACATTTCCGAAAGAATGGTAGGTTATAAACTCGGTGAATTCTCTTTCACCCGGTTGTTCAAAGGTCACGGTGGCATGACGAAAGATTCCACCGCCTTGAAATAAGAGTTGAGGATTTGATATGGAAGCTTGTGCAAAAGCTAAATTTCAACGCTACGGAAGCCGCAAGGTGAACCTGGTGCTGGACCAAATCCGCGGCAAAAACGTAAAGGCGGCGGAAGACGTTCTCCCGTTCATCGCCAAACGCACCGCTGATCTGGTGGCCAAAACCATTCACAGCGCCGCGGCGAACCTGGAAGTAAAAGCCGGCAAAAAGCTGGACTTCAGCAAAGTGTTCATCAAAGAAGCCTTTGCGAACTTGGGCCCCAGCGGCCACTTGAAACGGATTCAGCCCGGCCCGCAAGGCCGCGCCATGCCCTATAAAAAGAGCATGTGCCACCTCACGGTGATTGTTTCCGATGAAAAAAAGGGAGGTCGCTAAACTATGGGACACAAGATTCACCCGCGGTCTATCAGACTGGGCTATATTCAGGATTGGCGTTCCCGCTGGTTCGCTCCCAAAAATATGCCCGCGCTGATTATGGAAGATTTCCAGATCCGCAAAATCGTGGAAGATAAATTTAAAATGGCCGCCGTCAGCTATGTGGGCATTGAACGCGCCGGCGCTTTCCTGCGCCTGAACGTGCACACCGCCCGCCCGGGCGTGGTCATCGGCAAAAAAGGCGCCGACATTGAAGCCTTGCGCAAAGAAATCGAAGCGTTGACCGGCAGCAAAACGTTCGTCAACGTTATCGAAATCAAGAACCCGGAAACGGACGCCCAGTTGGTTGCGCAGAACATCGCGCAGCAATTGGAAAAACGCGCCCACTACGGCGCGGCCATGAAAAAAGCCATTGAAAAAGCCTTGCAAGGCAAAGCTTTGGGCATCAAAATCATGGTCTCCGGCCGCTTGGGCGGCGCGGAAATCGCCCGCACCGAATGGAAACGTGAAGGCCGCGTGCCCCTGCACACCTTGTGCGCCGACATTGACTACGGCTTCACCGAAGCGCAGACGGTCAGCGGTAAAATCGGCATTAAAGTGTGGATTTTCAAGAGAACTCACTTCGCCAAATCTCCCAAAGAGATCATGAACGAGCTCAAGAAACACCGCGACATGACCGAAGGCACGACCGACGCCGGAGCCGTGGAAAACGTGGCTCCCGCCAAGGAAATCAAATAGAGGAATTTAACTTATGTTGATGCCTAAAAGAGTGAAATATCGCAAACCGCACAGCGCGCCCCGCATTAAGGGCAACGCCACCCGCGGCGCCGATGTGGTATTCGGCGAATTCGGCCTCAAAGCGTTGGAACCGAAATGGATTACCGCCCGCCAAATTGAAGCGGCCCGTATTACCTTGTCCAGATTCATCAAGAAAAAAGGTAAACTCTGGATTCGCGTGTTCCCCGACAAAGCCATCACCAAGCACCCCGCCGAAACCCGTATGGGTAAAGGTAAAGGCGCTCCGGACCATTGGGTGGCCGTCGTGAAGCCCGGCACCATTTTGTTTGAGTTGGAAGGAGCTACCATTGACGACACCAAACGCGCTATGCGCTTGGCCTCGGACAAATTGCCGATCAAGACCAAACTGGTATCGAGAAGATAGTATGAAAACCAACGAAAAAGAAGCTTTGAAAAACAAAACCGTGGCTGAGCTCAACGAAGCTTTGGCCAAGGCGCAGGAAAAGAAATTTAATCTTCTTTTCAAACACAGCACCACCCCCATCGCCAACCCGATGGAAATCCGGGCGGTCAGACGCGAGATTGCTCTTTTGCAAACGCTGATTAACCAGAAGAAAGAGCAGAAATAAGAGGTTTATACATGGAAAATCAAGAAACCCGCGGCCTGAGAAAGGTCCTCACCGGCGAAGTGGTCTCTGACAAAATGAACAAGACCCGCGTCGTGAAAGTGGAGCGCTTGGTCCGTCACGGTCTGTACAGCAAAACCCTCAGAAGAGCGGCCAAATATCACGCCCATGACGAAAACAATGAAACCAAAATCGGCGACAAAGTGGAAATCATGAGCTGCCGCCCCCTGTCCAAAACGACCAAATGGCGCATTTCCAAAATTGTGGAAAAAGCCCAGGCTTAGTTTTGTAAAAAACTACGGAGTTAAAGTATGATTCAATTGAGAAGCATCGTCAACGTGGCTGACAATTCCGGCGCCAGAAAAGTGCAGTGCTTTAAGGTGCGCGGCGGTCACCACCGGGATATCGCAACTCTGGGAGACGTCGTGATGTGCTCCGTCCGGGATGCGATCCCTACTTCCGCCATTAAAAAAGGCGACGTGGTGCGCGCGGTAGTGGTGCGCGTAGCGCGTGAAAAAAGACGCAAAGACGGTTCCTATATTCGTTTTGATGACAACGCCGTTTGCATCATTAACGACAATGGCGAACCCAAAGGTACGCGTGTGTTCGGGCCGATTGCCAGAGAACTCAGAGAAAAGAACT
>CAMGSK010000091.1 GCA_946061795.1 uncultured Elusimicrobium sp. | reverse complement strand
AGGGCAAACTCTTTCCGCCACGTTAAAAAAAGAACGCGTGCTGCCCATCGGCCGGGTGCTGGATTTGTTTGACGGGGTACTGAAGGGGTTATCCGGCGGGCATGAAAAGGGCAACATACACCGCGACATCAAGCCCTCCAACATTTTAATCACCCCGGACGGAAGGCCGAAAATCGTGGACTTCGGTATCGCCAAAAAAGTGGACAAAGAAACCGGCTCCACCAAAACCACCGAATTGGCAGGTACGGCGTATTTCATTGCACCGGAACAGGCGTTGGGAAAAGATATTGACACCCGGGCGGACTTGTATTCCATCGGAGCCAGCATGTATTACGTGCTGACCGGCCGCTTTCCTTACAACGGAAAGAATACGATTGACATCATCCAGAAACACATCAACGAACCGGTGCCCAACCCGGCCAAACTGCGGCCCGATTTGCCGGGCTGGCTGTCCATGGCCATTCAAAAATTGATGAGTAAAAACCCGGACGAACGCTTCCAAACGGCCAAAGAAACTTACCTCTATTTCAACAAAATGCGCGCCGAAGACCAGCTGCGCATTAACAACGCCCACGGGCGCGCCACGGTGGATTTGGGCGTGGAAAGCGGATTAAAAATAGCGGACGAAGAAAATTATACCACCGAACACGTGCGCCAACAGCGCGCGTCAGACGCTTACAGAGCTTTATCCGCCCGCCATGTGCGCCAGCACACCCTCTCGTCCACGCAAATGCCGAACTTGGACGATTTGTCCACCGCCGTTCCGGCCGTTATTGCGCAGGATGAAGCGCCCTCGGACAAAGCCGCACAGCCCGTGCAGGCGCGGCCTTTGCCCTTACCGAAACCGGCCAAAAAATCCAGTTTTTCTTCTTTGCAAACAACCCTCTGGCTCAAGACCTGCCTGTCGCTGCTGGTATTGCTGCCGTTGTTTTTGGCTTTTGCGGGATTTGTCGGCTACGTATTTTTTACGTTGGGCAAAATTTGTTCCGTCTATGTGACGGAAAACGCCGGATTCATCCAAAATCTGCTTGCACCGCTTTCTTCCGGAAAAATGGCGGAAGGCCAAATGCTTTACACCGCTTTGGCTCTGGTCACGCTGGCGGCCGTATTCGCTTCTTCCGCAATAAAAGCCTATGCGCGGACCACCGTCATTTTGCTGGCTTTGGCGGGTGCGGCTTATATAGCGGGCTTATTTACCCCGGAAGTGAAATTTTTTGACGCTTCGCACATTTCGCAATATTTATTTTCTCCGGAATATTATTTGTGCTATTTGATTTTGGCCGCGGCCTGGGCGATATCCATGTGCTGGCGGCTCAACCGGAGCACGGCGGAAGGCATCTTCGGCGCGGCGCTGGTTGTTTTGGCGTGCACGCTGGCTTATTGCGCCGCTTCCCTGACCATTCGTCCGGATATGGCGGCGGCTTCTACCAAAATTTTGTTTGCCGGCGCTATTTTGTGCGCATTGATTTCCATTTACCATTTGACGGCCAAATCCGAACAAAGCGTATTGGCTCCTACGCTGTGCCTGCTCTTGTCTTTGGGAGGCTTTTGGCTCTATGACGTTTCCGGATTGGCCGGACGCATGCAAACTACCGTGCATACGCTGGTGGACATCATTCCCATGGCCGACGCCCAGCAAAAACAGCTGGGAGACGAACTGAGCAAAGAATATGACAAAATCAGCCGCCGCGGCCTGTTTAACTCCTTCGCGCGCGACAAAGAAATCAATTACATGGATTCCGAGCAGAAATACGAAGTCCTCTCCAAAGGCATTTCCACGCATGCGGGTGCTCTCATTGCGCAAGAAGACTATCCGCTTTACATCAGCTTGCTGGAAACGTATTATTTAAGAGGGAACAGCAAAACGTTCCTGCGGATATGGGATTATGCGGTCGGGTATCCGCTGAGCAATTTTAACCGCAACGCCCAAAACAACAACGCCTATTATTTCTTGGTCATGATTTTGTTTATAGCGGCGGGAATTACCTGCACGGGAAGTATTTTGTTTAAAGAGGACTTATGAGCCACTTCGACATAGAGTTTGCCGCCGTCACAGACATTGGAAAGATCCGCGAGAAAAACGAAGACAACGTCTTAATTTCTTCCGATTTGGGCCTGGGCGTCGTGGCGGACGGTATGGGCGGTCACAGCGCCGGAGAAATAGCCAGCAGCATCGCCGTTTCCGTATTGGCGGAGACCATTCGCAAAATCAACCGGGGCGAGGTAAAAATTCCCGCCACGTTCCTGCCGAAACTGGATCCGACGGAGCGCAAACTGCTTATGGCGGCCAACCTGTCCAACGCGGCCATTTACCAGACGGCCCAGTCGTCTGAAATTTACAAGATGATGGGCACCACTCTGACCGGCGTTTTGTTTGATCATGACAATGCCATCGCCGTCCATGTAGGGGATTCCCGCCTGTATCTTCTGCGTGGGGGGAAAATCATCCAAATCACCACGGACCATTCTTTGGCCATGGAACATGTACGCCGCGGACTGCTGACCAAAGCCGAAGCCGACAAAAGCAAAATCCAAAACGTGCTGACCCGGGCGATGGGCATCAAAAAAAATATTGAATTTGATTTGCTCAGATTTCCGATTAAATCCGGCGACGTGATGGTGTTGTGTTCCGACGGTCTGTATAAAGGGCTGACGGAGCAGGCTATCGGAGAAATTCTGATGGAAAACAAAGCCCTTCCCATTGTGAAGCTTTGCAAACTTTTGGTGCGGCTCTCTAACGAGCGGGACGGACAGGACAATATATCCGCCGTCGTCATTAAAATTTTGCCTCCGGCAAAACCCTCCTTCCGCCAAAGAATGAAACGCTTTTTTTCCAGAAGCAAATAAAAAACCCCGGGCGAATATGTCCGGGGTTTTTATTTTAAGATTTTTTTCTCTCTTTTTTCCGCCAGTTGCCAGTTCCAAAAACCGCTTTGCCGGCGCCCGGAGCCTCCAGGACTTATCCTGCCCATCTATTCCCCAAACGCCGCGGCGGATTTTTTATTGATTCAGGACGGGAACACAAAAACAACCGGTGGAAATTTGTGACCTGTTTTTTTGTATTATATTTTCCGTTCCGTCTGCCGTTTCTCCGTCGGAGAATACCAAGTAATACAAAATTCTTTTTTAGCAAACGTCTTTAGATATTGACAATTATCTTATTTTTTGATAAATTAGCATTAACCCCGCGGGAGTGCTAATATTTACCGCGGACGCCATTCAAATTCTATAAGGAGCGGTTGACTATGAGCGAAGTGAAAATTAAGCCTCTGGGCGACAGACTGATTGTCAAACCCATTGAGCGCGAAACCATGAAAGGCGGAATCATTATTCCGGACACCGCCAAAGAAAAACCGATGGAGGGGGAAGTGCTGGCCGCCGGACCGGGCAAACTGGGCGATAAAGGCGAACGCCTGCCTATGGATGTGAAAAAAGGAGACAGAGTGCTCTACGGAAAATATTCCGGCACGGAAGTGAAACTGGACGACGAGACGTTGCTGATCATCCACCAAGACGAAATCTTGGGCATTTTGGGGTAAAAAAGGAGACAGTTTGATATGGCAAAACAAGTAATTTTCGGAGATGAATCCCGCGCCAAAATGAAAGCGGGCATTGAAAAAGTGGCCAACGCGGTCAAAGTGACCCTGGGGCCCAAGGGACGCAGCGTGGTGCTGGAGAAAAAATTCGGCTCTCCGCTCATCATTGACGACGGTGTGACCATCGCCAAAGACATTGAACTGGAAGATAAATTTGAAAACATGGGCGCCCAGCTCATCCGCGAAGTGGCGGCCAAAACCAACGACGTGGCCGGCGACGGAACCACCACCGCCACCGTACTGGCCGACGCGCTTTTGCGCGAAGGCATTAAAAACATCACGGCCGGAGCCAACCCGACTTTGGTGAAAAAAGGCATTGAGCTGGCCGTCAACACCGTAAAGAAAGAGCTGGCCGCCATGCAAAAACCGGTTAAGACCAAAGAAGAAAAAGCGCAAATCGCCACCATTTCTTCCAATGACCGCGTCATCGGCGAACTGATTGCCGAAGCCATGGAAAAAGTGGGCCACGAAGGCGTCATTACCGTAGAAGAAGGCAAAACCGCCGAAACCAAGCTGGAAGTGGTGGAAGGCATGCAGTTTGACCGCGGCTACATCTCTCCGTATTTCGTCACCGACCCGGAAAGAATGGAATGCGTGCTGGAAAACGCCTATATTATCATTACCGACAAGAAAATTTCTTCCATGAACGACCTGCTGCCCGTGCTGGAAAAAATCGTGCAGAGCGGCCGCCCGTTCCTGATTGTCGCGGAAGATGTGGACGGTGAAGCTTTGGCCACCCTGGTGGTCAACAAACTGCGCGGCACGCTCAAAGGCTGCGCCGTAAAAGCCCCTGGATTCGGCGACCGCCGCAAAGAAATGCTTCAAGATATCGCCACGCTGACGGGCGGAGACGTCATCAGCGAAGAGCGCGGCATGAAACTGGACAAAGCCGAATTGGCCATGCTGGGCCAGGCCGAACGCATCGTAGTGGACAAAGAAAACACCACCATCGTCAGCGGCAAAGGCAGCAAAGAGGCCATCGCCCAACGCGCAGACCAAATCCGCAAACAAATTGAAAACTCCACCAGCGATTACGACAAAGAAAAACTGCAGGAACGCTTGGCCAAGCTTTCCGGCGGCGTAGCCGTCATTAGCGTCGGTGCGGCCACCGAAACGGAAATGAAAGCCAAAAAAGCCAAAGTGGAAGACGCCAAAAACGCCACCAAAGCCGGCGTGGAAGAAGGCCTCGTCCCCGGAGGCGGCGTGGCTTTGGCCCGCAGCCAGAAAGCGCTGGACGCTTTGAAAGAAGACAATGAAGACGTCAAAACCGGCATTGCCATCGTACGCAAGGCCTTGACGGCTCCGCTGCGCCAAATCGCGGTCAACGCGGGACTCGACGGAGCGGTGGTGGTGGACAAAGTTTTGTCCATGAAAGGCCAGGCCGACGGCTTTGACGCCGAAACCGGCACATACGGAGACCTGCTTAAAGCCGGCGTCGTAGATCCGGCCAAAGTGGTCCGCACCGCCTTGGAAAACGCCGCGTCTATCGCCGCTACGGTATTGCTTACCGAAGCGCTGGTGGCCGATGCTCCCGAAAAAGAAGGCCATTCCCACGCTCCGGCTATGCCCGGCATGGGAGGAATGGGCGGCATGATGTAATTTGTCCCAAAAGCAAAAAGGGCCCCGCAAGGGGCCCTTTTTTTCTCTCCCTATTTTCAAACAGGCTCCAAGGGGGGAAAATATTATCCGGGGGAAATCTCCTGCTCCCGTGTTTCTTTCGCCTCTTTAACCCGTCTCCAACATCTGCAAAAACGGCTTTCCGCCACCAAAAGTCCCAGCCGGCACATAGGTCCAAAATCTCATGAGGCCTAGGTCCAACGGCCCTGTTCCTTTTCCCGGGGAAGTATTAGAGTATGGAGGTAAGATATTTCCTTTTCCCACGGAGAATATATGACGAAAAATATCACCGCAGTTTTGTTTGCCTTATTGCTTTCCACCGCCGCTTTTGCACAATATTGGGGCCCGGGCCATTTCCAGCACACCCCTTCTCCCGCGCCCGGCCATTCCCAGGCAAATGACGTCATGCTGAACGAAAGCAACGCCATCGCCCGGGTATTTGCCGGATATCGTTCCGATCCCGCTCTGCCCACCAAGGCCAAAACCAGAGCCAAACTAAACTATTTCGTGAATTCCATAAGTCCCATGGACAACATGGGGCAGGTGCCTCCCCCGACGTTAATAAAAGAAGAACTCCCCGCCGTCTTTGTCGCGGCGAAAAACTCTGAAGACAGCTATTTTTTGGCTTTGCCCGCCCAAGCGTTGAAAAATATTCCGTCTGATGTCTTGGAATTGTCGTATTCTTTGACTTTAATCAATAACGGAAAATTAATGACAAAAGAACAACGTTTCGCCGTTAACGAAGGCGCCTGCCCCGCCGGTATGACGCTGCGCAGAGCCGCCAATTCCAATGAAGCCGATATTTGCCTACTGCAGCAATCCGTCAAAACCTCTTACCGCAAAGGAGAATTTATAAAATTATTTAAAGAAAAACGCGTGACCCTGGAAATGGCCGCCAGAGCGCTCAAAAGAAAATAAAAATCCGTAT
>CAMGSK010000090.1 GCA_946061795.1 uncultured Elusimicrobium sp. | reverse complement strand
GCAAGAGGTCGTCTTGCAACCGTTCCAAATTTTTGTTGGCCGCCCGGATGCCCACTTCTCCGGCCTGCGGCAGTTTGTCCAAATCCAGCGTGCCCACGCCCAATACCCGGTTTTGGATGACGAAATTGGCTTTTTGGGCGGACTCCTCTATCATAGCCGCACCGCGCACGTCTCCTACGCGCAGCAGGTAGGCGGCCACCGTCTGGGGAGTTTGCGAATAAAAATCCGGCGGCGTGACGGAGGCGATGATGTAATCGGCCCCTTTGTCTTTTACCAGGTTTACGGGCAGATAATTCACTACCGCTCCGTCCACCAAAGAGCGGTGGCGGTATTCCACCGGGTCAAAAACGCCGGGCAAATTCATGCTGGCGCGCGCGGCGATATCCACCGGGCCGGAATCAAACACCACCTGTTCGCCGGTTTTAACGTCCATGGCGGCGGTGGCGAATGGAATGGCCAAATCTTCAAAACGCATATGGCCGATATTCTCACGAAAGAAATTTTGCAAATTGCTGGAAGAGGGGAGTTTTTTTAAGAATAAGAAACGGAAGAGTCCCATTAAGTTGAAATCCGGGGTGATTTTGTCCATGCTCATGTGAGAGCTGATCTGCCACAGCTGGTCCGTAGAAAGACCCGCCGCATACAAAGAGCCCACCACCGCGCCCATGGACGTGCCCGCCATGACGTCTATCGGTACGCCTGCATTGTGCAGTACTTCCAGCACGCCTACGTGCGCAAATCCCCGCACGCCTCCGGCGGACAAAGCCAACCCCACTTTGGGCCGCTGCGTTTGAGGCAAAGAAGTGAATTGGTCCCACAGAAATTCGCGCAGCACGTCGTCTTCCGTCGGCTCCGGCAGCGCAAACAGCGGCGCACCGATCATCAATGCCGGCAAAAGGCACATCCATGCGAAAAATTTATGCATGAACCTTTCTCCCCAATTTATAAATCTTGGCCGATAGCCCATTCCAGCCCGGCTTTGGAAGATAAATTCTGGCGTACGCTTTCGTAGTAGTTTTTTCCGGTTTGGTAATAAGCGTCCAACGCTTCCAGCGCTCCGGTGCCGGGGCGGGAGGTTTTTTCCGCCTGTTCCAGCAGGCGCTGCACTTCTTGCCAGGCTTGGCGGCGGGTGACCACTTCCGACTGCCAAAAAATCAAATTGGCGTAATTTTCCGCCACTTGAATGCGTATTTTGTCTTCAATGGCGGCGCGGCGCAAATTGCTTTGTTTCTGTTCGGCTTTGCGCTGCAGCGTTTGGCTGGAAATGTTGTATGGGAGCGGAAGACGCACGGCCAAAGAGACTTGTTTGTTTTCGTCTTCCAAATCGTTGAAACCCAGGCGTTCGTAGCTGCCGGTTAAAATCAGGTCCGGGTAGCGGCGGGACAGCGCCAAATCAATGGCCAAATTGTCCAGTTCCAGCGCGTAAATGGCGGTTTTCAGCTCCGGACGGAATTCCATGGACCATAAATTTAAATGCGGCAGGTCCTGCTTCACTTCCACGGGTTTGAATTCTCCTTTGACGGAAATCTGAGAATTCAGCTCTTTGTTTAGGCTGACCAGCATGGCCAAGCGGGCTTTTTGCCATTCGTTGTCCGCTTCATTTTTTTGGGAATTTAAACGGGAAAAGAGATATTGGGCTTTTACCCGCTCCCACGCTCCGGCGGACATGGAACGGTAATATTGGGCCGCTTTGCGCTGCACTTGGGCGGCCAGTTCCTGGTTGTGCTGGGCGCAGAGCAGGCGGAAGAAAGATTTTTTAATATCCAGCACGACGGCGTTTTTGACGGATTCGTATTTGCTTTGGGCCTGTTTGAGGTTGGCCTGCGCCATTTTAAGCGTACTGCGCAGGCGTCCTCCGGCGTAGAGATACTGCGTGGCCGTCACTCCCGCGCCGAAAAATTGATGTTTGGCGTCGTCGGACAGCAAATCGTTGCTGGGGATAAAACGGTTCGCCACCGATTCGGGCAGCACCATGGGGTAGTCCATGTCATACCAGGTGGCTGTGC
Organism: uncultured Elusimicrobium sp.; assembly: GCA_946061795.1. Taxonomy (GTDB): domain Bacteria; phylum Elusimicrobiota; class Elusimicrobia; order Elusimicrobiales; family Elusimicrobiaceae; genus Avelusimicrobium. The sequence continues at coordinate 4,190 of CAMGSK010000090.1, read as the reverse complement.
CTTGCAGCGAAAGCTGGGGCAGAAAGCGGAATTTGGCTTCTTTCACCTTTTGCTGCGCGATGATGATTTCTTGTTGGGCGGCCAGAAAGTCGCTGTTGTTTTCCAGTCCCAGACGAATGGCGCTTTCCAGCGTTAGTTCGTCATTTACTAAATTGGAAAATTGCAGCCCGTATTCCCGCTGCGCCGCCGCGGGCAGCGCCAGAGACAGTGCCGCGCAAAGTAAAAATAATTTTTTCATGCTCCCCCGTTTTTTTGCTTGATTTCGCTTTCCAACCGGTCCATCATTTTGTTAAATTCATCCTGCAGTTCCATCAGCTGGTCCCCTTTGCGCAGGTGTACCCGCTGGGAGAAGTCTCCTTTGGCGATGGCTTTGCAAGTTTGCTCAAAACGATAGACGGGCCCGGCCATTTTATGCGATAAAATGGCGGAAATCAACACGACAAATACAATATAAATGATGATTTTGTAAATAAATCCGTACGCCAGCGCAGGGAACTGTTCGTAGAGGGGCTGCAACAGCACGGGATGTTGGTCAAAGACGTCGTTGAGCGTAAACGTCAGTTCAAAAGCCATAATCATTAGTCCCGACAATACGCTGAAAATAATCAGCGTCATATAGCGGAACTGGAGCTTTTTTTTGATAAAAATGGTGCGTCTTTTAAATTGCGGTTTGGGGGATTGGGCCGGCTTGTCCATATATTCTCCGTCAGATTAGAAATTGGTCACGTAGCGCAGCTGCAGTATGCGTTCGTTTTCGTCTCCGCGGCCTATGCGGCGCACCGCGCCAGACAGAGACAAGGACGGAGTGACGGCAAACCGCGCGCCGAGGTTGAGGCGGGAGTCGCGCATATTGTTGATATTGTCCCATTCGGCCAGCAACGCGGCCCATTCTTTTATCTGCCAGGCCGCACCGGCGAAGAAATATACGTCGTGGCGGTCAAAATCCGAGAGGTTGACCCCGGCGGAAGCGTCCAGACCGGGAGTAAAAATTTCGCGCGAGAAAGTGATGTAGCCGCCTTTCCGGTCGTCCATATACTCTTTGGAGCGGCGGTCATATCCGTAGCGTCTGCCGTCATAGCCGATAGCGATGGCCGGCAAATAGAGGCTGCCGTCGTACAGTTTCCATTTGACTTGGAAATCCGGGTCCAGCACTTTAATGTCGTCGGAATTGCCCACCAACTCATACACCGCCAGAGACAAACCGATGTTGACCTGGGGAATGACGCCGAAATCCAAGCTTTCCATGACGGAGCCGTTGGCGTAAGTGCGCGTCATCAGAGAAGCCTGGTATTTGTCCAGCACGGCGGCGGTAGGTACGTCAATGATTAACGTTTCCGGGTTAAAAGAGGCGCTTTCCTGCGCAAAAGCGCAAAGAGTGAGCAGGGACAAAACAAAAAAAGACAAAACTTTTTTCAACATAGATTCTCCTTACAAATTACAGCCAAATGCGCGGGTCTTTCTTTTCGGGTTTTTGAATGTAGCGCACGTTATGCAGGAAGATAAATTCGCGTGCGGCCATGAAATCATTGCTGTCCCGGGGAAATTCCAGTTCCACCACGCCTTCGTCCATGCGGGAAGTGTCATACACCACCGCCATATTCCAATGGTCCAGCGCGTCCGTGTCCGCATTTAATACGCGCGGATTGTGGTAGTCGCGCAGCACCACTTCCCCTTTGAGCAGCTGTCCGCCGGAGACGGGCGAAGTCTGCGTAATAACGTCCTGCGTTAAGGCGATTCTTCCTTTGCAGGGGCCGTTTAAAAAGAGGACTTTATAGCGGGGATCGCATTCGTTGGGTTTGCGTTTGACGCGGGCCAAAGCATAGCGGGCATAGGGTTTGCCTTCGCTCAGACACGCGGCGAAAACGGTATTGCGGAAGTTGTGTTCGTAAGAATCGTTTTGTCCCGTACGGTTATAGGGCGCATCCTTTTTGGGATGACATCCGCTCAGCAAAGCCAAAGCGATAAGCAACGGCAAAATGGTTTTTTTCATGAAAGTCTCCGTTTCTGAAAATACAAATAGGGGTATAGATACCCTTATAGTCAGTATAGCTGTTTTGTTCTATGAATGGCAAGAGTGTTTCGTACGCGCCCGCGCGAAGGAGTGCACCAGGGCGCAGGAGGGATGCCGCCCGTTTAAGCGCCGCGGGCGGACAAACAAAAACCGCCGGGGTTTTGCCCCGGCGGGTACGGTATAAAAGGCGGGATTACAGGCCCATTTGCTCGTCTAAACCTTGGCCTTGGTTGCGTTCCATTTCTTCTTTTATGCGTTTCAGTCTTGCCCGGGCGATTTCCGTAAGACCCACTTCGGTAAGTTGCTGCCCGGCGTCCTTGGCGATTTCTTTGTAGTCGTCTATTAAATTTTTTGCTTTTTCATGCAGTTGGGGAGCTCTAGATTCCAAATCGTTTTGCAATACATCTCCGTTTAAAATCACGCCGTCTTGATCTCTCAGAGTAAGACCGGGATTGGGCAGCAAGCCATCATTCAGCATCTCCGCCAGTTGAGGGGATTCTCCAAATACAAAGAGGGCCTCCTTAGGGTTTTTTGCAAGATTTTCCGGAGAATTGCGTTGGGAGAGGTTCAGCCATTCCTCCCTGGTGTACGGCACGTAAGCTGGTGGCGTAAAATTATTTCCCTGAAAAGCCAGCATGTTTTCGGTTGATTCTTGGGAGTCATCATTGATTAGTTGGCCCAGAAAATCTTTTGCCAGTTGCTGGTATTGTCCCATGGGGTCTGTGGCAAAATACAAACCGGCACCCTCTACCGTAGTGCGCAAATGGGGGTCCGGCTGCACTTGGTTTGCCACCCAAATACAGTCGTTTTTGTCACAGCCTTTTTGCTGTAATGCAAAATCGTAAAATTTTTTAGTTATCTGTTTTTCAGGCTCATATTCACTTATTTTAGGAGTAATGTCTTTTGTTTTTCCCAATACGACCAGCACTTGGGGCTGGCTGGGAAGAGGCATCCCTAAATATTTCTGTAATTCTTTAAAATTTTGTGCGTTTGCCTGTTTCGTGGCTTTTTGCAGTTCCGCACGTTCATTTTCATCTGGAGGTACCCTGTCACAAGAAGTGGACATTCCTTTTGAATACAAAGAAGAGGCAGAAATTCCGCATCCGAGGAATGTATAGTCAATTAAATTTTCCACTGCTCTGTCTTGCGCTTCCTCCAAAATTTTATTTTGGAAGCTTTCTTTGGTTTGTAGAATGAGTTCTTGCGTTTTTTGGTCCAGCAATTTTTCTAATTTGGCTCGGTCCTCTTTGCCCATTTCGTTTTTGGCGTGCTCAAGCAAGTTCTCTTTGATGCGTTCAAGCGCTATTTCAGGCGTTAAAATCTCCGCCAGGGACAATGTTTGCGGCGTGTCTCCCGCTGTTGGATTGAAAAGCCCCGCCCCCGCCATATTCAGTCCGGGTCTGGCTGCGGCACGTCCGTAGGGGCTGCCTCCTTGCGTGCTGCTTAATCCCGACGAGGCGGAAGCCAACAGGGCGCGTTGCGGCGCATCCGCTTCGGGAAGAGAAGTTTCTTCTCCCGTAAAGAAATTTTTAACGGGGTTCCACAAACGCGCCCATTTGGAGACGGGTATATCTTTTTTGGATTTTCCGTCAGCAGACGGCGCGCCCGTGAATTTGGCCGCGCGTTCTTGACGGACCAGGCGGTCATAGGGAGTGTCTGAAGATTTGATATCGTGCATGCCCCGTTGGGCCGCGTCCGGCGCGGTTTGGCGAACCAACACCCATTCCCCGTCTTCATTAATCATACCGGCGTCCGCATAATCGTAGGTGGCGGGATAAGAAGAGGTGGACGCGGAGGAAGCGCCCGCATTTTGGGTTGCTTGGCGTGCGTCGGCGGTCCATTGCGCAGAAGGCGGTTGCGCCCCTTCGCCCGGTTCCGCTCCTGCCGCAACCTTCCGGGAGCCGGGGCGTTTTTTACCGCCGGTGACTAAAGCATAAATTTTATTGACCAAATCCGTCAGCGGATTGGAGGTGAAAATCTGGGGGGAAGGTTTTTTCCCGTCCGCCGAAGCGGCGGCCTTTGGGCTGTCTAAAAAAGGCAGTAAAAGGAAAAATACGATAGCGCAGCATAAAATGACGGCGATGATTTTACCTGTCGTTTTGGCTTTGGACATAAATACTCCTTATGACAGAGAGAACTTTCTTTAAGTGTACCCGTTTTTGGGCGGAGGAGCAAGGAC